>JBLHOX010000309.1:0-4534 GCA_047623725.1 Dokdonia sp.
TCGTCGTACCACAAACGATGTTTGGTACGCTTTCGCGAAAGCTAACCGACATCAGACTCTATGGCATCACAAAAGATAATGATACCATCGAAGCTCCGTATATACTTCAAAAAACGAAAGATAAGGTATCCACCAAAGAAGTGACTTTTCAAATACTAAATACCTCACGCAATGACGAAGGCTATTTTTATACGTTTGAAATTCCGTCAACAGATCCCATTAATCAAATTGACTTGGATTTTGGGCAACAAAATTTTGATTGGAAAGTCAAACTAGAAGGAAGTCAAGATCAACAAGAATGGTTTACCATCACAGATGGGTATCGAATGGTTTCTATAAAAAATATTTCAACCAATTTTCAATTCAGTACACTTACATTTCCTGATTCAAAATATCGCTATTTCAAATTGCGAATCAACGCCGAATCAGAGCCTGAATTAAAAAAAGTCAGCATCTCACAGCAAAATATTATAGAAGGTACTTTAAAAGATTATAAGATAAAATCTATCCAAACAGAAGAAAACAAACGAGCCCGACAAACCGAAATAAGCATCGACTTACAATACGCCGTTCCTGTAAGTCATCTAAAAATGAGTCCAAACGCTTCCTATGATTACTATAGACCTGTTACCATAAAATACCTTACAGATAGTATAAAAACAGAGAAAGGGTGGATCTATAACTATCGTACACTCACTTCTGGCGTACTGAATTCTATAGGCAAAAACGAATTCAAAGCAACGAGTAGAATCATCAAAAAACTCAAAATACGCATTCACAATCAAGACAATCAACCATTAGATATTAATAACATTCAAGTAAAAGGATATACTCACGAACTCATCGCTCGTTTTACAGAACCGGCTACCTATTTTTTAACCTATGGGAATAAAAATGCGAGACGTCCTACCTATGATATCCAGAAGTTTAAAGAAAATATTCCTACAGCACTGACAACATTAGACATCGGTAATGAGCAAGCTATCCAAAAAACCGAAGCAACTACCACTTCCCCATTATTTGAAAATAAAATCTGGCTTTGGGGCATTATGGGGCTCCTTATTCTAGTACTTGGAGGATTTTCTCTGAAAATGATCAAACAGAAGTCGTAAAAGATTCCTTGTTATTTCTTTAAAATATTCTTTACATAGATAAAAATAGGGACTATATTTTATACTTATTTATAAGTAACAACAAGCTACCAAAGAGGTTATCTATACTTAGATAACCTCTTTTTTATTCATAAAACACTAAAAATGATAGCTATAATAATATATATTTAACTTTTTTTTTGTAAGTTTTTTCTGTAATTAATATATATATTTTCCGTAACCAATCTAGTCTATTTCTTACTTAAATTTCAATCACAAAAAACCCTTATAGCAAGTATACTAACTGTTTCGAGCTTATTTGTGTTTCAAAAATCAATTATTTTTTTTAGTTCAAAAAAAGAGTTTAAAAATTCTAGAACAAATCTGAATACTCTAACAGTTAAATACTTATATATATTTTTCTTACATTTAATAATACATTTTAAATTTTTTGATTATTGATTTAAGACTATGTAATCAAAACAATTTCAAAGTACATCTAATTCATTGAAATAAATAATATATAAAAAGAAGTGAATACTCTTTAAAGTTAAGATTTGCAAATCGACAGGGGTCGGAATTAACGCTGAAACAGCGACCATATTTTAGTATTCATCATATTCTGAAAGTAGGCAACCAATAAAATAATTATGAAAACATTGCGTAAAAAACTAAAGTTTCTCTCATTCTTCATGAGTTTCTGCATCTTGTTTGTAAGCTGTAGTCAATATGATGATGGTACTGCTATTGATGATAATTCAGCAGACTTTACAGGGCAAGACATATTTAAGTCTGTTTTCTTTGCAGATGGAGATTTTGCTTCTCAAATTAGTAGTTATGAAGATAATGTAAGAAGCATGTCGCTTTTATCTGAAGAACAAAAAATAGAGTTCAGTAAAGGAATGAACGAAATGATCACATCTATTGAATCAACTGATCCGATTTTCTTCGAAAATTTCAAGAACGATATTACTTCAAAAAATCATCTTCAAATTCAGAATGCTATTGTAGAGGGTGGAAAGAAATTATATTCTGAACTACAGGTTTTATATCCAAACCTACAAAAAGTAATTGAAAAAGTAGGTGAAGATTATGAATCTGGTAAAATAACTACCGATGATGTAATTGATGCAAAAAAATTAGAAGATAATTCTGATGAGTACATGAGTCTTTTAAAGAACAATATGATCACTCAGGATTCTGATGATGCTCGTGCATGTTCATTTGTTTTTGTTTGTGCTGCTTATTTCGTACTAGCAATTCACAATCAAGTAGCTGTTACTTTTAATGTAGCTGTTGCAATAACCGTAGCTGCTGCAGTTGCCGTTAAAGTAACTGTTGCAATAGATGAACAAGAAGAAATTGCTATAGAGAACAATTTAGCATTTGAAATTTTAGTAGATGAAATTGCATCTATCAAATAATAAACAATGAGGAATTATAAATATTCTTTATTTTTTTTGATTGGGTTATTTTGTATAGGAGGAATTCTATTTACCGTATTCTTCTCTTCTATACAATTTAACCCCATTCAAAATAAGTATAATAAAAAGAAACTCGTTGTCTCTTTAACTCCGCAAGGGTGGGCGTTTTTTACACGTAACCCCAGAGAAGCTCAAACATTGATTTACGAAGTTAAAGATGATAAACTAGTCTTATTAAAACACAAACATTCGAGTATCTATAACTGGGTTGGTTTAGATAGACGCGCTTCTGTTCTTGTATCTGAGATGTTGATTGTTAGAAATAAAGTCCCCGATAGTATGTTTATGACCACAAAATGGAACTATCAAATAAACAAAACTGGAGACTTCCCCACAGAAAGTATCGTGATAAAAAACGAAATTAATAATCCCATTTTATGTGGCGACTATGTCTTGGTTTTTCAACAACCTGTTGCTTGGGCATATAGTAAATCTATGGATAATATTGATATGCCTGCAAAATCTGTTAGAATAAAAATTGAATGTAATGATTAAAAACTTTTTTTTAAAATTAGAAGCATACAGTAAAAATCTAGCCGAAAATTATACACCACATACAAATGTTGTGGGTCTTGGGCGTTCCGTCTTAGCCCTAGGCTCCTTATTAACGTTAGCTATTAATCCAGCGCATTATTTCTTTAATAAATCTGTAGAAGGTGTCTATTATAATCCCCTATTAGACCTAGAAACATATCCTTTTAATAATTTTAATTTCTTCTTACTTTTTGGTGTTGAAAACGCTCCGATAATGAAATGGCTAGCAGTCATCATTCTTCTAGTTGTCATTTCTGGTTATTTTATAAAAATATCTTCCATTTTACATTGGTGGATCGCCATTAGTTTTATGCTTTCCTCTTCTTTATTGGATGGAGGTGATCAAATAGCCTCTATTATATCATTTTTACTCATCCCAATATGCTTAACTGACACTCGGAAAAATCACTGGCAAAAAATAAAAAGCAATGCTTCCCCTAAAAATTTAATCGCTATCCTATTTGTCTGGATTATTCGAATACAAGTTGCTGTCATCTACTTTAATGCCTCTACCGGTAAGTTTAATACCATTGAGTGGGAAAATGGCACCGCATTATATTACTGGTTAAATCATTCTGTATTTGGTATTACAGATTTTTATAGACCGCTATTAGACCCTATGCTTAGTAGCTCGTTATTACAACCTCTTTTAACGTATGGTGTTATTATTTTAGAAATATGTCTGTTCTTAGCTTTAACTGCCTCTGTTAAATACAGAAAAAGGATATTACCATTAGCTATATTCTTCCACCTTTTTATCATACTATTTCACGGAATATTTTCTTTCTTCTTCTCTATTATTGCAGGAGCCATTCTTTACTTATATCCAACATATCAAAACATAGACTTTAAACGATGGAGAAGGAACACAAAATAACCCTTTCCATACCAAATTACCATAATTTATAGCATCGCTATAAGTCATTTTTCACAAGCATCAGATAGTACATATATAAACCACATGTGTACTAACAATGACTTTGTCCTGTTTATTTTTTGAACTTCCTCCAGACCATTGTATTTTTAAGAAAAATTAATCTACATATGGATATTGTTTTAGATTTTATAGGAAATATTGCTTGGTGGGGTTGGATATTGATTGTTCTAGCCATTATTGCTATTAGAGACATCTTTGTTCAACGCAGTCATACCGTAAGCCATAACTTCCCAGTAATAGGACATATACGCTATATGTTAGAAAGCATCGGTCCAGAAATGCGACAGTATTTTGTAGCAAATAATAGAGAAGAGCTTCCCTTTAACCGTATTGAACGTGGGTGGGTTTACGCTTCCGCGAAAAAAGAAAATAACTACGAAGGATTTGGTACCGACAGAGATATCTATGCGCACCAGTATATATTTATCAATAATGCGATGATACCGTATCAGATAGGAGACAACCATCCCAACAAAAAAGACAAAACC
>JBLHOX010000310.1:0-4530 GCA_047623725.1 Dokdonia sp.
AATATGGCAAGTCCGGTAAGAAATATAGCTAAACCTATATATGTTAATGTTTTCATAGTTGATGTTTTCTGTAAGTAAGCTTTCGCGAAAGCTCACAAAGCCTCTTTATATGATAATTGGATGTTTTTAGATTACGCTTTGCTGAATATACGTGCCCAGCTTTTTGATTTTACACTGATGTTTTTACTGTATGTCTTGTTATAGTGAGCAACAATGTCTTTTTCAAATAGTGAGTAAAATTCAGGGTCAAAGTTTGCATCCTTTAAATGCTCCAGTATATAATCTGTAGAACGCTCTTGTGTTAACCATCGATCAAAAATCTCGTGTCGCATTCTAATACCAAAGGTGTTAATGCCTATAAATTTTCCAGTAGTACTATCTGTATTTATCGTAATGCATTTTGTGTCGTCTTCATGTTTCCAATGGAAATGTGTCTCATTCTCCCTAGGTTTTGAAAATACCCATCCATAGGTCTGATATTCTATATCAATAAACTTAGCGCTATTAAACCAGTGCCCAGGTTTATATGCTAAAGGATTCCCGCAAATAGTTTGTGCAAGGGTTTCTCCCATCATACGTCCTGTATACCAAACGGCTTCTATAGGACGTCTACCATTAATCCCTTCGTGTTGCTCTGCACAATCACCTATAGCATAAATGTCAGGAATATTAGTTTCAAGCATAGGGTTTACCTTGATCCCTCTTCCGAGTTCAATACCGCTGTCTTTTAAGAAATCAACATTAGGAGAAACTCCAGCAGTAAGTCCAACGACTGTACAAGGGAGTTCTTCGCCAGTTTCTGCAATAACAACAGCACGAGCATGTCCGTTTTCGTCAGATAAGATTTCTTTGAGATTCGTGCCTAAGCGCAAGTCTATATGACTATTTAAAATGTGACGATTAAGCATGGCACTTTCTCCTTCTGGTAATACACCACTCCAGAAGCTATCCTCACGTACTAAAAATGTTACGGGAATATTACGGGAATGTAACATCTCTGCAAGCTCTATACCTATAAGACCTCCACCTACGATCACAGCGCGGTTACACGCTTTATTATCGGGGGCATTTTTTTCTAGCATATCAAGGTCTTGTTTTGAGTACATACCTTGCACACCTGCTAAGTCTTGACCTGGCCACCCAAATTTGTTAGGTTTTGATCCTACAGCGAGCACCAATTTGTCATACGCCATAGAAGTGCCGTCTGCAAATTGTAATTGCTTATTTGCATGATCTACCGTTTGTACAAAAGCCCGTTTAAGATCTATTCTGTTTTTCTTCCAGAAATAATTTTCATAAGGTTTTGTGTGCTCATATTTCATATGTCCCATATAAATATACATGAGAGCTGTACGAGAAAAGAAGTGGTCGGTTTCTGCAGAAATAATAGTTATTTTCTTGTCAGATAATTTTCGAATGTGTCTGGCGGTAGTGACACCAGAAATTCCATTACCTATAATAACAATATGTTCTTCCATAAGGTTGGTGGTTGTTTTTTTTGCTTTCGCGAAAGCTTTAAAAGCAGCATCACGATAGATTTCTATATATGGTCGTTTTAAAGATACTGAACTTAATAATTAAATGTATTTAGAACAATTTTAAATTAGAGTATTGCGTGTAAGGTCTGAAATGCTTTTACGACGTTTCCTTTTTTGAAAAGAAAAGGAAAATTTGACAATTGATTTCTGTAAGAGAAAAGAAATACTCACGACAGAAGGCAACATAAAAATGAATAGTATAATGAAACGAATAGCCACTCTTATTACCCTATTATTTGTTGTCGTGAGTTATGGACAAAGTGCGGACACTTTTGTAAATAAAGCCGATACTTTCTTTAAAACATATATTAAAAATGGTCGTGTAGATTACAAAGCGATTAAAAGTAATCCAACGACATTAAACGAACTTACATCCTTAGCAAAAGAGGTGCGAGTTTCAAAAAGTAACCCAAAATCATATCAATCATTTTGGATTAATGCATACAATATCAGTGTGATAAAAGGGGTTGTAGCTAATTATCCAGTAAAGCAACCACTAGATGTTAAAGGCTTCTTTGATAAAACTACTTATGAGCTTGGAGGTGTCAAAACAACTTTAAATGATCTCGAAAATAAATTGCTTAGAAAAATCTTTCCTCAAGAAGTACGTTTTCACTTTGTACTCGTATGTGCAGGGTTAGGATGTCCTCCTATTATCAATGAGGCGTATACTCCAGCAAAACTAGAAACACAATTACAAAGACAAACAACAATAGCACTTAATAACCCTAACTTTATTAAGGTAAAAGGGAATAAAGTGCAACTCTCACAAATTTTTGAATGGTATAAAGGCGATTTTACGCAACAAGGAAGTGAGATCGATTACATCAATACCTTCAGAAAAGAAGCGATTCCTGCAAAAGCAAAAGTGTCTTATTATCCATACGATTGGACATTAAATCAAGTAAAATAACAATTATATATAGTACATTTTTTACAAAAGACTTCCTACCTGATCTAATGGTACGCTATGAATAGATCAGGTACAGGAAGCACAAACCAAAAAAAACTAACATGAAAAAGATTTTTACACTAGCATTATGCACATTATTGACATTTGGAGCCTTTGCTCAAGATGATACAGATGACGATCAAGGGGGATCTGTTATACAAAATTTAACGCCTTCAAAATTGATAGGAAAAGGACAAGTAGATATTAAATGGTTTAATAATTTGTTTACTCAAACAAGACAGTTAGATTCAAATGCAGATGTTGTGACTATAGATAGACAAACATTTTTTACATCAACGCTGGATGCTTTTTTTGGAGTTTCAGAAAATAGAAGAGTGAGTGTGGGAGCGATATTAGAATTTCGTTCTAATGTGGTTGGAGGTAGAGGTGCGCTAGATGTATTTAGTTTTGATGGAGAAAGAGGAACCGCAAGAAGTGGACTTACTAATATTGCGCCTAGCGTAAAGTTTGTCCCTTTTAAAGCATTGAGTAATTTTTCGGTTCAAAGTTCATTGTTTATATCATTAATAGGAGACGAATCTGATGCCGAGGGTGTTTTCTTAGATCAAGATGGGTTTACCTTGCAAAATAGATTTTTCTATGATCTTCCTTTGGGAAGCACTAAAGAATGGCAGTTGTTTTTTGATCTGAATACAGAGCTAAACTTTGGAGATGAAGAAGAAAGCTTTGCAAATAATAGCGTACGATTAATTCCTGGTGCTTTTTTAAGTTATTTTCCAACCTCTAAGTTTACTGCTCAAGTATTTGTACAACACTTCCAGCTTATTGCGTTGACAGAAGATGGTTTTGAGCAAGACCTTACAGGAATTGGGACTGGTATAAAATACCAGTTAACAGATCAGCTTAATATTGAAGGTTTATGGTCTTATTTTGCTAGAGGCGGAGGCGCATTTACAGGATTAGGAGAATCATATAATATAGGACTTCGTTACGTCCTTTAAGAAATAAGTACATCGCCTAGTTGTACCCTCTATATATTTCTGGGCTATCGTACTCCAAGTGTCTCGCAAAGTTTTGAAACAGGTTACATAAGCTTTGCGGACCTTATTTTAAAAAAGCAAAACCTTAATTCTGTTAGGGTTTTGCTTTTTTGTAGTAAGTTGTCGTGATTTTAGTATCATTGTATCTTTATACTCCTGTAATTTGATTTTAAAAAATAACTATGTATTCTAATCTTCGTTTCTTTATTGTAGTTGCTTTTGCTTTACAAACAAGTTTTATACAAGCTCAAAAAATTAATGGAATTAGTTTTGTAGCCTCAAGAGATATAGCTACGCAAGAAAACGTAGAACCTGTAGTACACCTAGGTGCTAATTATGCAGCGGTTATGCCGTTTGGATTTATAAGAGCACTAGACAATCCTACGGTTGTGTACAACACCGATAGGCAATGGTCTGGTGAGCGTCTAGAGGGAGCCAAAGACTATATTAAGCTATTACAATCTAATGATATCAAGGTGATGCTCAAGCCTCAATTATGGATATGGAGAGGAGAATATACGGGATATCTTAAAATGGAAACAGAAGCACATTGGAAAACGTTGGAAGCTTCTTACTCGACATTTATTCTTGAGTATGCACAACTAGCACAAGAGACCAATACCGCTATATTCTCTATAGGGACAGAGTTAGAACAATTTGTGGTAAACCGACCTGATTATTGGAAAGCACTTATTAAAAAAATTAAAGCTGTTTATAAAGGGAAACTAACATACGCATCTAATTGGGATGAGTACAAGCGTGTTCCTTTTTGGGATCAAATGGATTATGTAGGGATTGACGCTTACTTCCCTTTATCTGAAATGCAAACGCCTACGGTAGAGAGTGTCATAGATGGATGGCGATGGTGGAAAGGAGAATTGGCTACTTTTTCAAAGCTACACGATAAAAAAATTCTTTTTACAGAATGGGGATATCGTAGTGTCGATTTTACGGCAAAAGAACCGTGGACAACAGATCGTACGTTAACAACTGTAAATCTAGAAGCACAAGCAAACTCAACAAAAGCAACCTTTGAAGC
>JBLHOX010000311.1:0-4525 GCA_047623725.1 Dokdonia sp.
CGGGATGTTGGATTACAGTTACGTCACAAGGACAAACTAGGTAAAGACTTTGTGATTAGAGAAAAAATTGCTGTTTCTCAAGGAGAAGGAAGAAACGTTACACAAGGGAATCAAGGTGGACTACAATATACAGGTAGAATAGAATTACTACCTTTTGGAGAATTTACTAGCAAAGGGGATTACTCTTCTAGTGATTTAAAACGCGAACCAACTCCAAAACTAATGGTATCTGCTACGTATGATCATAATAATAATGCTGTACGCTCAAGAAGTAATTTAGGGAGTTATTTATTTATAGATGGTAGTGAAGATCCTGACGATCTTTTTGAGACAGACATTAACACCTTATTTGTTGATGCTATTTTCAAATACCAAGGTTTTTCTTTCCAAGGAGAATACGCACATCGTGATGCAGAAGATGTGTTTGCTATGAATACAGATGGCACTATTGCTGGGAATGTAAATGTTGGAAATTCTTTAAACCTACAAGCCGGTTATTTATTACCAAGCAACTGGGAGTTTTCTGGAAGATACACTAACATAAGCCTAGATGACATTATAGGAGGCCGTAACACAGATCAATATACCGCAGGCGTATCAAAATTTATTGTAGGTCACAAACTTAAAGTACAATCAGATTTAACGTATGAAACTATAAACGGAGACGGTGCCAACTGGATCTATCGTTTACAATTAGATGTTCATTTTTAGTCAAAAATTAATAACATAACCGTAACACTCGAATGAACACAGACTCTATTTTTTGCAATATTTTTAAACCCTATGTTTATGGATAATTTATATATTTTAATGATCGGAGCCTTAATCATTTTGGCGGTCTTCGATATCATTGTCGGCGTTAGTAATGACGCGGTCAATTTTTTGAATTCGGCGATCGGATCAAAAGTGATTAGTTTTAAAACCATTATGATTATTGCCAGTCTTGGTATTTTCATAGGAGCCGTGTATTCAGGTGGTTTAATGGAGGTTGCTCGTAAAGGAATCTTTGTCCCTGGTCAATTTACCTTTGAAGAAATCATGGTCATATTTATGGCAGTTATGATAGCAGATATACTCCTGCTCGATTTCTTTAATACGCTAGGCCTTCCTACGTCTACTACAGTCTCTATTGTTTTTAACTTATTAGGAGCTGCTGTTGTAATGGCTATCATTAAGATTACAGCAAACGATGAGCAAACGATAAGTGATATCTGGACATATATCAACTCTGAAAAAGCACTAGAAATAATAGTAGGTATTTTACTATCTGTCGTCATTGCATTTACTGTAGGAGCCCTCGTTCAATTTATATCTCGTTTGATATTTACATTTAATTACGAGCGAAAAATCAAAAACTTCGGAGCCATTTTTGGAGGTGTTGCACTCGCAGCCATCACCTATTTTATCTTTATGAAAGGATTAAAAGGAACTCCTCAATATAACGATATCAAAGGACTCTTAGAAGGTAATGAGGTTTATGTCATGATTGGAAGTTTTGTCTTCTGGACACTATTTTCTTATGCTTTTGAAAAAATATTTAAAAAGACTGTACTCATCGTTGTTATCGGTATAGGTACTTTTGGACTTGCACTTGCATTCTCTGGAAATGATCTTGTTAACTTTATCGGTGTACCGATGGCAGCTTGGCATTCTTATGAAGCTTGGTCTATATCTGGTATTCCAGCATCAGAATTTTCTATGGAAATCCTAAGCAAAAAAGTACCAGCAGAACCATTAATTCTTTTTATAGCAGGAGCTATTATGGTGGTGACTTTATGGACTTCAAAGAAAGCACGTACCGTTGCCGATACAGAAATAGGACTTTCTAGGCAAGGTGAAGGAAAAGAAAAGTTCAAACCAAATGCACTGTCACGTGCCGTTGTAAAAGGAGCTACGTTTATCAATAGCGGACTAACTCTTATACTTCCTAAAGGAGTACTGGCAAATATGAATTCAAGATTTGAAAAGTCAGTAGTAGATCTTCCTAGGTCTAAAAGCTATGAGCTTCCAGCTTTTGATATGATTAGAGCATCTATTAACCTTGTGGTTGCAGGTATCTTAATATCTATCGCAACCTCTATGAAGTTGCCGCTATCAACTACCTATGTAACCTTTATGGTAGCCATGGGTACCTCTCTTGCAGATCGTGCTTGGGGTAGAGAAAGTGCTGTATACAGAGTCGCTGGTGTTTTAAATGTAGTCGGAGGATGGTTCTTTACAGCCTTTAGCGCATTCTGTGCCGCAGGAACACTTGCATTCTTAATTCACTTAGGAGGTCCTAACGGACGCTTTGCAGTCGTTGCCATTTTACTTATTCTAGCAGCAGTTTTATTAATAAGAAACTACCTTTCTCATAAGAAAAGTAGCGCTATCGCTAAAGAAGAGTCAGATTTAAACAAAGCAGAAAGTCAAACTATTCAAGGGATTATAGAAGAAAGTGCAGATAATATTGCAAAAACAGTTTCTAGAACAAACAAAATATACACAAACGTTCTTAAAGGACTTGCCAAAGGAAAAGTAAACAGTCTTAAAAAGAGTCGTGCTGGTGTAGAAAAACTAAATGATGAGATTGATGAATTACGTGGCAATATCTTTTACTTCATTAAAAACCTTGAAGAAACAAGTGTACGCGGTAGTAACTTTTACATCCAGATTTTAGGATACTTAGAAGACATTACACAATCATTAGAGTACATCGCAAAAGCAAGTTACAAACACGTAAACAACAATCATAAGCCTTTACGATTTAATCAAATAAGAGATCTTCAAGAAATCAATCAAAAATTAGAAGAATTCTTAAACGCTACAGAAGTCGCTTTTAAAGATCGTAATTATGCACAAATAGGAGACCTTCTAGGTCGAAAAGAAGATCTTTATAATAGTGTAACTGAAAAGATTCAAAAGCAAGTAGCACGTACGCGCTCTGAAGAATCTAGCCCTAAGAATACCACCTTATATTTTGGTTTATTATTAGAAACTAAAGATCTTATTGAAGAGATTATGAATCTTCTAGATTTATATCACAATGAGCACCAACAGTCATAAAACATATAGAGCTCATCTCGACTTTTTGTTTTTAACCGAAAATGAACTAAAATTTGTTCAGATGAGACTATTTTTGAAAGGCATAGTATCGCTACGCATAAGAAAATAGATAAAATATGGGCGGATTTAAGTCATTTTTTAGGAAATAGAAAAAGTCAAGATGAGTTCATAGGTATATGTAATAACTTAGACCTGATAGAGCACTTCTTTATCAGGTCTTTTTTATATTAAAATTATGGATACGCTTTCGCGAAAATCAACACCACCCGCATCCAAAAGCAAACTTAAAGAGGTCGCTCTTGTCTTTTTTAAAATAGGCTGTTTTGCCTTTGGAGGACCCGCAGCACATATTGCCATGATGGAAGATGAAGTGGTGACCAAGAGAAAATGGATGTCTAGAGACTATTTTCTAGATCTTATAGGCGCCACAAATCTCATTCCTGGACCTAACTCTACAGAAATGACCATGCATTGCGGTCACGAGCGCGCAGGAAGCAAAGGGCTATTTGTTGCAGGAATTGCTTTTATTGTTCCTGCTGTCATTATTACCGCAGTACTTGCCTATTTATATGTTTCCTACGGGCAGCTTCCCGAAGTCGCTCCTTTTCTATTTGGAATAAAACCCGCTGTACTTGCTATCATCGCTTCAGCTATATTAAAATTAGGCAAGAAAGCGATCAAGACAACAGATCTTGTAGTCATAGGAATACTCGTTCTGATAGCGACATTCCTAGGCGTAAACGAAGTCATCGCATTATTGGGTGCGGGTGTTATAGGAACTTTATACTTCTATTTAAAATCAAGAGTAACTACCACCACAAAATCCATCATACCACTACCAGTACTCGCTTCTTCACTACTTCTCAAAACACCTGTAGTACAGGTATTTTGGACGTTTCTCAAAGTAGGCGCTATCCTTTATGGAAGTGGCTATGTACTTTTTGCCTATCTGGATGCCGAACTTGTTACCAAAGGATGGCTCACTAGAACCGAACTTATAGACGCCATCGCAGTAGGGCAGTTTACACCAGGGCCTGTACTCTCTACTGCCACTTTTATAGGATATCAACTTTCTGGTTTCTGGGGAGCACTCGCCGCAACTACAGGGATTTTTCTACCTTCTTTTCTATTTGTTCTTATTTTAAACCCATTTGTATCTAAGATGCGTTCTTCTAAAATTCTTAGTTACTTCCTAGATACCGTTAACGTTGCTGCCGTAGCCGTTATGCTTGCTGTATTAATCACCATGGGAATAGAAACACTGACCGATTGGCGTGCTATTGTTATAGCAAGCATCAGTGCTTTTTTCATATTTAGTAAATGGAAAATCAGTGTGATGTGGCTTATTGCTGGAGGAGCTGTTCTTGGGTATCTATTACAAGGTATACCAATTATATAGGTAGTTATTTTTTACACGCTTTCGCGAAAGCGTATAAAGCAACATCCATTTTCATAAAATAAAGACACTCTTTTTTGTAAT
>JBLHOX010000312.1:0-4511 GCA_047623725.1 Dokdonia sp.
GATTAATAGTTCAGAAACAAAAAAACTTCTCACCACTTATTTGGCTCCTATGATTGAGGCAAATATTGATTATCTAGTTTTAGGATGTAGCCACTACCCTTTCTTACTTCCAATCCTCAAGAAACTACTACCTAGTCAAGTTACCATTATTGACTCCGGAGAAGCCGTTGCAAGGCAAACTAAGGCCATATTAGAACAAACAAAAACAATCTCTACAGAAATTACACAACCTGTTACGCATCACATCTATTCTAATGACGCTACTCATGTTCTTCAAGATATCATAGTACGCTTTCGCGAAAGCGGACAAATTCCTCTAAAAACGGCTATTCAAGTAGCTTACAAAGACTTTTAAGGATTATTTGAAATAGGCTAGCAAATTTGCTTTTTGGGAAGCTGAAACCATCACTTCTTTCCCTGTACTTAATACAACAGTACCGCCTTTACCTTTTCTATACCCAGTTACCTCATTAATATTGACCAAATAGGATTTGTGTACTCTCGCAAATCCAAAATCGGTCAAGGCATCTTGAAAATATTTAAGCGTTTTACTCACTAATTTTTTCCCTCCAGTCTTTAGAAATATTTGAGTATAATTATCATCTGCCTGACAATATAAGATAGAAGATGCTTCTAGTACTTCAAAACCATCTTGGACAGGGATCGTAATTTTACCTTGATTCTCAGAACTAAATGCTGTAAGCACTTTATTTTCTAATTCATTTTCTTTTTCCTTAATCTGGATCACATAATCTACTGCTTTTATAAGTTCATCTATAGAGATTGGTTTTAGCAAATAATAAGATGCGTGGGTGTTAAGCGCTTCTATAGCATATTGATTATAAGCGGTAACAAACACCGTTTCAAAACTACGATCCCCTACTTGCTCTAGAAGATCAAATGCGTTTCCGTGTGGCATCTCTACATCTAGGAAAACGAGATCTAGTGTTTCATTACGTATGAGATTAAGTCCTTCTTCTATATTTGATGCTTCACCTACGAGTTCAATTTTAGGGCAATACTTTTTGAGATAATTGCGTAATATATCTCTACTCACTTCTTCATCTTCTACTATAATTGTTTTAAGCTTTAGCATGGTTAGTCCTTTTTTAGTGTTAACGTTACTTTTGTTCCTTCTCCGTTTTCAAAAACATTTGTAATGACGACATCTACACGATCTCCATACATTTCATTAAGTATGGCGATACGTTTCTTGATATTGCCCATTCCTTTAGATTTTTGTTTTTTCTGGTTATCGGTTTTCATGTCTTTACTACGTTCTCTCCCTACTCCATCATCTGTGACTGTAATAACAGCGGTATGAGCATCTTTTTGACTAAAGTTAATGTGCAATAGTCCTTTTTCTGCTTTATATCGCATACCATGCCATACGGCATTCTCCACATACGGCTGTAACAACATAGGTGGTATTTGAAACTCATCTATAGCTAAATTTTCATCTACAGTAAGGGTATAATCAAATTTATCTTTAAATCTAAAATGCTCCAGCATCGTATACTTTTTAATAAGTTCTATCTCACTAGAAAGCGGTATAAAGTCTTCTTCACTATTTTCAAGTACAGATCGCATCAGGCTTGAAAAATCAGAAAGGTATTTATTTGCCGTACGTTCATCATTAGTAGCTATAAAACTATTTACAGAATTGAGTGCATTAAAAATAAAATGAGGATTCATTTGTGAACGAAGCCCTTTAAGAGCTAATAAGTTATTTGCATATTTCTGCCTTTTTGAACTACGATACATTGCTAATGCTGCAATAAGAAGTGAAATAGCCACTACAATTAAAGATCCAATAATTAATCTTTGTGTATTATCACGTTCATCTATTATTTTTTGTTTTTGGAAAGCTAAATCATACCGTTCTTCATTAAGTTCTCTATCTTTTTCAAGGCTTAAAGCCCTATTTTGTGTTTCAGTTATGATTTTTCTAAGTCGTATTCTTGATTCTAGTTCTTGTTCTTTAACTGCATACCCTTGATCTACTAGAGATTTATAGCGTTCATAACCCTCTGCTGCTTTATCAAAATCTTCTTTATCCCTGTATAGCTCTGAAAGTCGTCTAGTAGCATCTTTCTCAACAATAAGGTCATTTTTATTAGCCGCTTCATTAATACTTTTTTCAAAAAAAGGAATCGCTTCATCTAATTTTCTTTGATCTACATACGCACTGGCAATTTTATAGTTTTGCTTCTGAGGAGTAAGTACATCATCATTTGTGATGGAGTCTGTATTTACATCTCTCAATTCTTCTAGTGCCTCTTTACGAAGTTTTATTTCTTCATCAAATTGTCGTGTTGTATTGTAATAATCGGCTACTTTTACCTTAGATCTTGATGCGCTCTCAGAGTTTTCCTGATTAGACAAACCTAGCACTTTATTATAAGAGCTAATGGCTTTTTGGTTATTTCCCATCTGGTCATAAGACTCTGCAATCTTAGTATTCAATCTTGTAGCGACAGGCACAATAGAGGAGTCTGATGCTACACGCTCTGCCTTTTTATATTGCTCTATGGCTTTTGCATAATCTGCTGTTGCTTTATACGTATCTCCTAAACCTTCTATTACTTCTAAGTTTTCCTCAAAAGACAACTCTTTTTTCAACAAGGCTTGATAAAGATCTATACTTTCCTGGTAGTTTTTATTATTGAAATATGCTTTTGCTAATTTTATTTCAACCGTTATTTTATAGGAGCTCTTTAAACTTGATTTATAATTTGCAATAGCTAAGTCGTGTTGTTTCCAATAGGTATTAATATCGGCGAGCAACTCATAGGCAATGGCTCTTTCTGATTCGTTGATTGTTTTTATTTCTAATGCTGATGCTACATTATCAATACCTTCAGAAACATCCTCTTTATATACAGATCTTGCCTTTTGAACATAATCATTAAAACGCTGTTTAGGCATCTCCTTTTTTTTTGCATCGTCTAATACACTAGGACTGGACAATGAATGCACCTCAACTCGAATACGTTGATTATCTTTTATGGTATAATATCGTGTTTCAAAGTCTGTACTTCGTATCACGAGTTCATCTCCTATCCTCGCATTAATTCTAAATTCTCCATCGGAACCTGTTGTCGTATAGTTCCCTCCCGTAATCTCAACATTTACCTTAGGTACAGGCGTCAATGTTTCTACATCTATAACGTTTCCACGTATGGTAATGTATGGCCCTTTTTCATCAGGAAATGTATTCCTCTCTTGTCCATACATACTAACGCTAGAAAGAATTAATAACAACGTAAAGATTTTAGCACATACTATAAACATCTTTTTCATAAGACCCAAACTTAGCACAAAAATGCTACACCAAAAAATGATGATTTCAGATACGGTCTATTATAACTCATTTTTGAGAGGCAAAAAAGCACACTCACTCATTTTGTGACCTTGTTCCCTCATTTAAAGGGGTTGTTTACTCATTTTGAATTTTTAACCTCTTTTCATGTCTTTAACTTTACATCATATTCATCAAAATACACAAACGACTATGAAGACTCTAACAATTATAATAACGTCACTAATTATAGCGACATCGTATTTTTATACGCCCCCTATTAACAACATAAAGGATCACAAAAAACTGCATATATCAAATAACAGTGGCACTATTCTAGAGCCAGATACAAGTATCATTAAAGTAGCTCTTCTACTAGACACTTCTAATAGTATGGACGGTCTAATAGATCAAGCAAAATCACAATTATGGGAATTAGTTAATGAACTATCCTATGCAAAATGTGGAACTAAGAGCAAACCAACTTTACAAATAGCGTTATATGAGTATGGCAATGACAGACTCAACGCAAGAGAGGGTTATATAAGACAAGTAAATGCTTTTAGTAATGACCTTGATGAAATTTCAAAAAACCTATTTAGTCTCACAACAAACGGAGGAAACGAATATTGTGGCAAAGTAATTCAAGTATCTTTAAATCAATTGAACTGGGGAACGAAGAAAAATGATCTAAATCTTATTTTTATAGCAGGTAATGAATCTTTTGACCAAGGGCCAATTCGCTACCAAGATGCTTCGTTAAATGCTTGTGAGAAGGACGTAACTATCAACACCATATTCTGTGGAGATTATAATACAGGAGCTAGAACATATTGGAAAGATGGAGCCGAATCTGCAAAAGGAAATTACATTGCTATTAATCACGATAAACGTACCGTGCATATTCCTTCTCCATATGATCAAGCTATTTTAGAAAAAAACAAAGCCCTTAATGGCACCTATATTGGTTATGGAAGACTCGCAGAAGACAAAATGGCTTTACAAGTACAACAAGATTCTAATGCAAGCGAATATGGACAGGCAAATGCTGTAAAAAGAGCGGTAAGTAAGAGTTCTCATTTTTATCAAAATAGTAGCTGGGATTTGGTAGATGCAGAAAAAGAAGAGGATTTCAGTTATGAAGAATTAGATGAGGAAGAACTCCCTAAAGAACTCAAAGGCAAGTCTACATCTGAAATAAAAACTTATA
>JBLHOX010000313.1:0-4494 GCA_047623725.1 Dokdonia sp.
AAGACCCTTTACAAGATTAGTGTTGATGATGTTTTGTTTTTAAAAGCCGAAATTGACTACGTGAATGTTGCTACTGAAGAAAAAAGTATCTTGATTTTGGATAGCTTACGCAATTGGATAGAAAAATTAAAAGGTTTTAGATTTATTCAGGTACACCGTTCTTATATCATAAATATTGACAAAATTACAAAAGTGTATGGAAATCAGGTTTTTATTGGTAAAAAGGTAATTCCAATAGGTAAGACATATAAGGAAGCATTTTTGAAAAGGATTAATTGATGAAGTAACTAAGTAACTACATAATTAGAACAAAAATACCTTCCGCTGGACAAATTTAGTTCAAGTATTTCTTTAGTATATCTGGGATTATATCAAGTTTACGTTACCTAACGAAAAAGAAATAACAGACTAAAGATTTTTCTTTAGCTCTAGTAATTGCGCTTTGACATACTCTAGCTTTCTGATCACGTCAAAGTTACTAAGCGTTTCCTTTTTGCCTTCTTTGAGATGTGTTTTAGCACCATCTAATGTGAAGCCACGCTCTTTAACAAGATGGTAAATTAGCTCAAGATTTTTGATGTCTTGAGGCGTGAATTTACGATTGCCTTTTGCATTTTTTTTAGGCTGTAAAACATCAAATTCTTTTTCCCAAAATCGGATCAGAGATGCATTTACGTCAAAAGCCTTAGAGACTTCTCCAATACTGTAGTATAATTTTTCTGGAAGATCTACGTGCATAGGAGTTAATCTAAAGATTGATTTTCTTGTTGAGACTGTTTTAATAACTCTTCAAATTCTGCAGGAGAAAGCTTGCCGTAATAAAAGTGAATAGGATTAATACGGTCTCCATCTTTAAAGATTTCATAATGTAAGTGTGGCGCTTCAGAACGTCCGGTGCTTCCTACATACCCAATAAGATCACCACGCTTTACTTTTTGTCCT
Source organism: Dokdonia sp. (assembly GCA_047623725.1). Taxonomy (GTDB): domain Bacteria; phylum Bacteroidota; class Bacteroidia; order Flavobacteriales; family Flavobacteriaceae; genus Dokdonia. The sequence goes on from JBLHOX010000313.1 coordinate 943, forward strand.
TTACGTACATTGTATTTATTTAAGTGTGCGTATAAGCTCTCATAGCCATAACCGTGGGTGATTCTGATATGTTTTCCATATCCAGAAGCGGTTGCATCTGCTCGCGATACCGTACCATCACCAGTTGCATATATGGGAGTTCCTCTTGGTGCCGTAAAGTCCATTCCCCAGTGTTTTTTACGAGCCTTGGTAAAAGGATCTGTACGATATCCAAAACCAGAAGCCATACGTGTTAAGTTTTCATTACTTACAGGTTGTATAGCAGGAATAGCAGCGAGTAATTTTTCTTTATCAGCAGAGAGGCGTGCAATTTCATCCAAAGATTTCGATTGAATATTTAACTGCTTTGTGATCTGATCCATACGCTTGTGACTCTCAATAATCGATGTAGAGTTATCGTATCCTTTTAAGTTTTCATAACGGTTCACACCGCCAAACCCTGCTTTACGCACTTCATTAGAAATAGGGTTTGCATCTAGCAAAACGCGGTAGATCTCATTGTCACGCTGTTGCACATTTTCAAGAACTTTACCCACAAGATCCATTTCTGATTGAAGGATAGAAATCTGTAATGCATAATTTGCATTTTCTCTTTCCAGCCTACGTTCTTTGGGAGTGTCTATTCCAGAATTGAAGACAGTGATCAATATAATAAGCCCCATAAGGGTGGTTGCTGTAAGAAACAATAGGATAAACCCTAGCGTGCGTCCTCGCTTTCGCTCTACTTTTCGGTAGGAAAGCGTGTCACTATCGTAGTAATATTTTACCTTAGACATAAGTTAAAATGTGTATTTTTGTCAGATGTTGTAGCTGTTTTATACGCTTTCGCGAAAGCGTACGTATACCATCACAACGATCAAAGATAAAAATAATTATTCGATACGATTACTTCTATGAAATCTCAAGAAATACGTGCCAAATTCCTAGCGTTTTTTGAATCAAAAAAACACAGCATCGTGCAGTCTGCACCTATGGTTTTAAAAGATGACCCTACATTGATGTTTACCAATGCCGGCATGGTGCCTTTTAAAGAATATTTTTTGGGCAATGGAGTTCCGAAAAATACACGCCTTACCGATACTCAAAAATGTTTACGTGTTTCAGGAAAGCATAACGACTTGGAAGAAGTAGGAAAAGATACCTACCATCATACCATGTTTGAGATGTTAGGAAACTGGAGTTTTGGAGATTACTTTAAGAAAGAAGCAATTGAGTGGGCTTGGGAATTACTAACCGAAGAGTTTAAGATCGATAAAAATAGTCTCTATATAACCATCTTTGAAGGTGATAAGGAAGACGGATTAGAGCGTGATCAAGATGCGTATGATTTATGGAAAAATCTAACTTCAGAAGATCGTATCCTTAATGGAAATAAGAAAGATAATTTCTGGGAGATGGGTGCGCAAGGACCTTGCGGACCGTGTAGCGAAATTCACGTAGACATACGATCTGAAGAAGAGAAAAAAGCAGTAGACGGACGTACACTCATAAATGAAGATCATCCATTAGTCATTGAGATTTGGAATCTGGTATTTATGCAGTTTAACCGTATGGCTAACGGATCTCTAGAAAAACTACCAGCACAACATGTAGATACAGGAATGGGCTTTGAACGTCTCTGTATGGTGTTACAAGGGGTGCAATCTAATTATGATACCGATGTCTTTACGCCTATCATGCGAGAGATAGAAACGATTACGTCTTCAAAATGCGGACATAAAGAAGAGACAGATATTGCAGTGCGCGTCATTGCAGATCACCTTAGAGCTGTTGCCTTTTCTATTGCAGATGGTCAACTGCCAAGTAATACTGGTGCAGGGTATGTGATACGTCGTATTTTACGTAGAGCCATTCGTTATGGGTTTACATTTTTAAATACCAAAGAGCCTTTTATTTATAAATTGGTGAATACGCTTGTGAAGCAAATGGGAGATGCCTTCCCAGAACTAAAACGAGAAAAAAACCTTATCGTTAATGTGATACGAGAAGAAGAGCACTCTTTCTTACGTACTCTAGATCAAGGGTTGATTTTACTAGATACGGTTATTACAAACACAAAAGGAGATATCATCGCTGGAGAAAAAGCTTTTGAGCTTTATGATACCTATGGTTTTCCAAAAGATTTAACTGCACTTATCCTTAGTGAAAAAGGATTACAGCTAGATGAAGAAGGCTTTAATACAGAATTACAAAAACAAAAAGATCGTTCTAGAGCAGCTGCAAAAGTGCAAATGGGAGATTGGACTGTATTGTTAGATGATGCAGAAGAAGAATTTATAGGATATGATACCCTAGAAGCGTCAGTAAAAATCACACGATACCGTAAGATAGAAAGTGAAAAAGATGGAGAGTTGTACCAATTGGTATTTAACTTAACCCCTTTCTATCCAGAAGGAGGAGGACAAGTAGGTGATAAAGGATATCTAGAAGTACCTAACGGAGAAGTCGTTTATATTATAGATACCAAGAAAGAAAATAACCTGATTATTCACTTAGCAAAAAATCTTCCTAGATCAACCGATGGAATGTTTAAAGCGGTGGTCGATGAGAAACAACGTTTCCGTACGTCTGCAAATCATACAGCTACACACTTGTTACATCAAGGGTTGCGTAAAGTATTAGGAACACACGTAGAGCAAAAAGGAAGTATGGTACATAGTGGGAGTCTTCGTTTTGATTTCTCACACTTTTCAAAAGTAACTTCAGAAGAATTAAAGGCGGTAGAAAATTTTGTAAATGCTCGTATTCGCGAAAGCTTACCATTACAAGAACAACGTGGTATTGCCTATGATCAAGCTGTCGAGGAAGGTGCGATTGCGCTTTTTGGAGAAAAGTATGGAGATGCGGTACGTGCGATTCGTTTTGGAAAATCAATGGAACTCTGTGGAGGAACTCACGTGCAAACCACAGGAGATATCTGGCATTTTAAAATTACATCAGAAGGAGCAGTAGCTTCTGGTATACGTCGTATAGAAGCGATTACTAATGATGCAGCCAAAGAATATTTCACCACAGAAACAGAAGCATATAATAAAGTAAAAATAACACTTAAGAATGCACAAGATCCTGTAAAAGCAATTACAAGCTTGATGGATGAAAATGCAACGCTTAAAAAGCAGGTGGAAACACTCATTAAAGAAAAAGCACAGAATTTAAGTGGTGATCTTGAAAAAGAGATTCAGGAAATAAATGGGATCCAGTTTCTAGCTAAAAAAGTAGATCTTGATGCAGGTGCTATTAAAGACCTTGCTTTTAAATTAGGACAAAACAAACAAGATGTATTCTTGCTTTTTGGAACAGAACAAAACGGGAAGGCACTATTAAGCTGTTATATTTCTAAAGAACTAGTGGCTAGTAAAAACTTAAATGCAGGGCAAGTTGTACGCGAATTAGGAAAACATATCCAAGGAGGCGGAGGCGGACAACCTTTCTTTGCAACCGCAGGAGGTAAGAATCCAGCAGGAATTGATGCAGCGCTAGAAGCGGCTAAAAGTTATTTGAGTTAAGAATGTAATTTTCTCGCAAAGGCGCGAAGACGCAAAAATTTTATAG
>JBLHOX010000314.1:0-4485 GCA_047623725.1 Dokdonia sp.
CTCGAGGGTCTACCTCGGGGTCAAAGAGGAAAGTTTGAAAACGGATAGTTTTCATAAAACTAAAAATAAGTTTTTTCCGCTTGATACCTCGATGGCTCTGCCTCGGGGTAGTTCATTCAAATATAGGCAATATTCCATAAAAATGGAATAATTGCGGATATGCAATTTCATATAAATGTTTATTGTGATACAAGTATTATATGGCTAGTTATTATATGACGTATTTAAAAGGTTATAAAACACAAGCCATTCTATTGCTTTTTAAAAGTAGAAACAATAGGGATGAGTATCACAATTTCTTTAGTGAATGGCATTTATTTTTTAGTAAGTGAAGATATGTGTTACAGGAGAATAGCGAGAACAAATGTATTTAACCTAAGAAGGCTTTTTATGCTTGTATTGTGAATGTTAGCCAATAAAAAACCCTGTAAATATAATTTACAGGGTTTTATTTTTTAACTGAGATTCTAATTAAATATTAATTCCGACAGGTAATAATTTTTTATACTTGCGACGATTTGATCTCATAAATTTTGCAATCTCTGGACTTGTAGGGACAAGGCTGATATTACGATCTTCTACTTCATTAAATACAGAAACGATAAAATCATTCATGTGCGTTTCTGTTCCCTCTGGCATCATAATTTTGGTTAGGAAGATTTTTCTTTCCTGTAACGAGTATTCAATTTTTGCCATTTTTTCATCAAAAGTAGCTTCAAACTGTCTCAAGAACTCATTATCTGTCAATTCAATTGCTGTCATTGCTTCCATAAATTTGTAAATATATTAAGGATTTATAGTATTATTATGAGTATTTAAGAAATCTCTTTTATAATTTTGTGAGGAGATTTTAAAACGCGTATGTTACAGTGTTTTTAATAACTTTAAGATTCCTTAGATATTAAGTTCTTGCAAAGGTACAAAAAAATACCTACATAGACTTTTGTTGTTATGTTAAACCCTTATACTAAAGATAGATGACACATCTCTATTTGATGCCCGGGATGGCTGCAAATCCATCTATTTTTGAGCATATAAAATTACCAAAAGATCGATTTACAATACATCTTTTGGAATGGCAATTGCCTAAGCCTAAAGAAACTATATCTGATTATGCAAAACGGATGGTTGCTTTTATTACCCATGAAGATAGTGTATTGTTAGGAGTTAGTTTTGGGGGGCTGTTGGTTCAAGAAATGGCAAGACACATAGAACTTAAGAAATTGATTATCGTTAGTAGTGTAAAGTCAAAACAGGAGTTACCTAGACGAATGAAGCTTTCGCGAAAGCTAAAACTATATGCTATCCTACCGACTCGACTTATAGAAGATGTCGATAAATTGGCTAAATATGCCTTCGGAGAAACCGTAAAAGATAGGGTGGCTTTGTATCAAAAGTATTTATCGATGAATGATAGACACTATATGAGTTGGGCTGTAAAAGAAATGGTATGTTGGGATCAGGAAGAATCTCAACCAAATATCATACACATTCATGGAGATGCAGATCGTGTTTTTCCAATTAAATACATCGATAATTGTGTCACCATACCTGGAGGGTCGCATATTATGGTGATAACTAAATACAAATGGTTTAATGAAAACCTTCCACAACTTATTGAAAATGATTAAATTGTTTTAAACTATAAAAAATTATGAAACGAATAGAACGCATATTTGCTGCAATTGGACTGTTAGCCGTTGTAATAGTAGCAATTAATGCTGTGCAACTCCCTGATGATGAGATTAAAGTAGATGCAGAGCAAATAGAAAAAGAAGAGGTGTTGGTAAATGATTATAATGTGTACGCATTACCTATACCTGACGGTTTAAACTTTGCAGGAGAAGCTGTTCCTGTTGAAAACCCAGATATTAAAGAACGTATGGATAGAGAGTTACTAGTAAATACCTACTGGCAATCTAATTCCCTATTACTTTTTAAAAGAGCTAATAAGTACTTTCCAATTATAGAGCCCATACTTGCTGCTCAGGGTGTTCCAGATGATTTTAAATACTTAGCCGTTATTGAAAGTGGACTTACACAAGCAGTATCTCCAGCAAGAGCAACAGGATTCTGGCAAATACTTAAAACAACAGGAAGAGAGTATGGATTGGAAGTCAATGAAAATGTAGATGAACGCTATCATATTGAGAAAGCGACGCGCGCTGCCTGTGTATATTTAAAGAAATCTAAAGAACGTTTTGGGAGTTGGACTGCTGCGGCAGCTGCATATAATGCAGGAAATGCAGGCGTGAGTAGGCGTATGAAAAGTCAGAATGTAGATACCTATTATGATTTGTTATTGGGAGAAGAAACTGGGCGTTATGTGTTCAGGATTATTGCCTTGAAGGAAATTCTTAGTCATCCAGGGCAGTATGGATTTAATTATAATAAACAAGACCTATATGATAATGTACCTACATATAAGGTAAGTGTAGATACAGCCGTGACAGATTTTGTTGCTTTTTCAGAACGTTTTGGGATTAATTATAAGATTTTAAAACTTCATAATCCTTGGTTAAGAGAGCCACATCTTAATAATGGATCTAGAAAACAATATTTTATTGATATCCCTAAAGAAGGATATTATTCTGTAGGAAAGTAAGGATTTACTTTAAAATCTATAGTATTACTAGGGAAATGATTTTAAAAAATCATTTCCCTTTTTTGTATTTTTTAGAATCAGGTTTCCCTATTTTTATGGCAAATTATTGATCAAATATGAATACAACAATTATCATTGCGCTTATTGTAATAGGCCTTTTAGCAGGCTTATTAAGTGGAATTATGGGAGTAGGAGGAGGTGTTGTTATGATTCCTTTAATGATTTTACTTTTAGGTTTTAATCAGCACGAAGCACAAGGTACAAGTCTAGCGGTACTTGCTGTTCCTGTTACATTTCTTGCAGCATATAACTATTATGGTGAAGGATATGTAAATTGGAAATATGCCGCAGTAATAGCAGCCTTCTTTGTTATAGGTGGTGTTCTAGGCTCAAAAATAGCTGTAAACCTAGATCAAAAAACATTAAAAAGAATTTTTGGAGGAATCCTTCTTCTTATATCATTAAAAATGTTGATAGGGAAGTAGTAAAGTTATCTTCTACCTCCACGACCAGCTCTAGCTCCAAATTGTTGTTTAGGTTGCTGCCCAGCCCTTTTCATGTTTTGCTCCATGGCTTTAATTTGTTCAGCAAGCATATTGTGTTTGTCTAATTTTTTTGCTTCTTTAAGTAGTATTTGAGCTTCGCGTTTGCGATTTTTTGTCATTGCAATTCCTGCAAGGTTTAATTTGGCCATCGCTAGATCTGTTTTCATAGACAATCCTAGACCAATTGCTTTTTTAAAGAATTTTTCAGCCTGCGTCATGTCGGTTTGCGACACCATTAACCCTTGTAGATAATAGAAATATCCTTGTTGTTTTTTTGTAAGCGCAGCTTCAGGATTGCTTATTCTACCTAACCATTTTTGCGCGCCAGGGAAATCTTGTTTACGTAATCTTAAAAATGCAAGGATGACAATTTCATTCTTAAAGTATAGAAGTACAAAAATGGCAGCTAGTAAAATGAACATAATACCATTACCTATTTCATTTTCTGTAAATTGCCATACGGCGAGTGCTACTATTGCGGCAGCTAATACTAATTTTATATTTTTATTGAACATAATGTATCTTTGATGCTTGAAAAATTGAATTTTTATTTAAAAAAAAGAAACTTTTTTACCAAAGAACAAATGTACTAAAAACAACTATAAAAAAAATGAAATTAGGGTTTGGAGAAGTAAAAACTTATTGTATATTTGCCCCCAGCTTTTAGAGCAGGTTTATAGGAGTAAAAATTCAGACTTAGTAAAAGTCAAAAAGAAGATATAAGATGAGTAAAAGAACGTTTCAACCGTCAAAAAGGAAAAGAAGAAACAAACATGGTTTCAGAGAGCGTATGGCTTCAGCAAATGGTCGTAAGGTATTAGCCAGACGCCGTGCAAAAGGTAGAAAGAAAATAAGTGTTTCTTCTGAAACTCGTCACAAAAAATAATGATATTTTAATATCAATATAAGGGTGTTACTTTTTTTAAGTAACACCTTTTTTTATACCCTGTAAGTTCATATTTTTATACCCAATAGAAATTTTTTTCATTGATATGCCAAAAAATAATAAATTAAAATCAGTTCTTCTTATAGGTTCAGGACCTATCGTCATTGGTCAAGCGTGCGAATTTGATTATGCTGGATCACAAGCATTACGTTCTTTAAGAGAAGACGGAATCGAGACGATTCTTATTAATTCCAATCCAGCAACTATCATGACAGATCCAACGATGGCGGATCATGTGTATTTATTACCGTTGAACACAAAGTCTATTGTCCAAATATTAAAGGAGCACCCACATATTGATGCGGTACTTCCTACCATGGGAGGTCAGACAGCTCTTAACCTCTGTATTGAAGCAGATGAAAAAGGAATCTGGAAAGATTTTGGTGTAG
>JBLHOX010000315.1:0-4476 GCA_047623725.1 Dokdonia sp.
CTGGGCTAGCTTCTTTAATTATACATATTATACACGTTACTAAAAACCCAAAGCTTAAAAGTCAAAATAACGGTCAATTGATCTGGATTTTAGTCATTATACTGGCAAATGGTATCGGTGGTATTGTATATTACTTTATGGAGATACTTCCAGAACCTAAAGAATCTATAGAAGGAGTAACTACATAAAAGTTCACCTTCTTATTTTGAATATATAAGCTGTACGTTAATTTCGTATGGCTTTTTTTATTTTTAGGAGAATACACTATAAATTATGAAAAAAATAATTTTACTCATCCTAATATTACCTTCAATAACGTACTCCCAAAATAAAAAAAAGATCGACTCTGTTTTTACTCATTATTTTAACGTAGTAGAAATAGAATTGGGTCAAAGAAATTTAATGGATTACCCATATTTAATTGAAGAAATAGATCTTGGAAATGGAGAGAAGGGTTATATCAATACATATTTTTTTGACGCAGTCTACTTTTTTGAAAAAATCACTACAATAAAAGCTCCTAGAATACATAGAGGTCAACTCTTGATTCCTGATATAACCTCTGAAATATTATTAAAATGGAAAAATTGGTATACTAACCATAGTAATCGAATCAGCTGGAGTAAGAGAAAATCTAAACCAAAAATATCCTTCTAGAAAAGAAGATTTAATGGCGTTTAGCGCTCTTTACAAAAGGATATCAGTAAGTTATATTAAAGCCATGCTTTTGTAAAATCACACTAAAAACTAACAATCATTAGTCTTTGATTTTTGTTATATCTCTGATTACTAAATCACTGAAAAATTGATTTGACTTTTACATTATTTTGTCGGAGATTAGCCCTTTATTTAAGTTATTAACCCCCCTAACGAATAACAATTTTTGAATACTACCGAAACCGATTTTGACTTTGGAAAAGTCAAAATACAAGATCATATTGTCATTGCTGAAATGAAAGAAGGCATTACATTTGACACCAGCTATAATACTGAATTTCTCAAATTCTGCAAAGATCATTTTAAAGAGAAAAACTATGGTTATATTTCAAATAGAGTACACTCCTACTCTGTAAATCCTACAGTATATCTAGATACTGCAAAAAACTCTAATATAAGAGCGATTGCAGTGGTCTCTTCAAATCCAATAAGTAAAGGAAATGTAAATATAGAACGGCAGTTTTTTGAACACCCATTTGAAGTCTTTAGCACATTAGAGCAAGCTGTCAAATGGATGTCTCATATTTTATCTAACTGAATAGCATCTCCGAATCTACCTGAATAGAATTCATAAACGCTTTAGTTTTATGAATATCTGTTGAGAAGATTCTGTCTTCAGTCGCAAAAGGGACTTCACTTCTATATGCCGTAATAATTGACTCTAAAAAGCTAGAGGTTTTTGAAGGCGCTCTAAAGTGTAATGCTTGTGAAGCGTTTAAAAGTTCTATCGCTAAAATCGTTTCTAGGTTTTCTACAACCCTATGAAGCTTTGTAGCAGCATTGGCACCCATACTCACGTGATCTTCTTGTCCATTAGAAGATACAATAGAATCCACACTCGCAGGTGTTGCTAGTTGTTTATTTTGACTGACAATACTTGCTGCTGTATATTGTGGAATCATCATCCCGCTATGAAGTCCTGGGTTATCTACCAAAAATGGAGGTAAACCTCTAAGACCACTAATCAATTGATACGTACGACGCTCACTAATACTTCCCAATTCTGCAACGGCAATAGCTAGAAAATCTAATGCTAATGCCAGCGGTTGCCCATGAAAATTACCGCCGCTTATAATCTTATCTTCTTCAGCAAAAATGTTAGGATTATCCGTAACACTATTCATTTCTGTTTTAAATGTCTTTGATACATATCGAATAGCATCTTTACTCGCGCCATGCACTTGAGGAATACATCTAAACGAATACGGATCTTGTACGTTATCTTTTTCTGTTTTGGCGATTTCGCTATCCGCTAGAAGCTCTCTAATACGTTCTGCTGTTTTGATTTGTCCTCGGTGTGGACGTACATAATGTACTAAAGGATCAAACGGTGACATATTACAGTCAAAAGCATCTATAGAGATGGCTCCTATCATATCTGCTAGATAGGAAAGTTTATGACATCTTAAAAGCGCATCTACTCCATAGGCAACCATAAATTGGGTTCCGTTGAGTAACGCTAGACCTTCTTTAGATTGTAACGTTATAGGGCTTAAATTATGTTTTTCTAATATTGCTTTCGCGAAAGCGATCTCATCTCCATCCCATACCTGTCCTTCACCAATAAGAGGTAACGACAAATGCGCTAAAGGAGCTAAATCTCCACTTGCACCCAACGACCCTTGTGTATATACAACAGGAAGAATATCTAGATTATAAAAATCAATAAGACGCTCTACCGTATTGATATGTATGCCACTATGACCATAACTTAATGACTGTACTTTAAGTAAAATCATCAACTTCACAATAGATTTAGGAACATACTCTCCTGTACCACACGCATGAGAACGCATTAAGTTTTCTTGCAACTGTGTAAGGTGTTCATTTTTTATGGCAACATTACATAAACTACCAAAGCCAGTATTAATCCCATAAAAAGGTTTTGAGTTTCCTTCTACCTTCTTATCTAGATACGCTCTAGACGCATTAATATTATGACGACTTTCTTCACTAAGTGCTAGTGATTTATTTTCTTGTATGATCGTAGTAATTGTAGCCAGATCTAGGATAGCACTACTGATGTAATGAGTATCTCGCATATATTTTTTTTGGTTTTTAAAAAGCATTACAATAACGTGAAAATAAACAGTATTTGCTAACCTTTAAATAAAGTAAATCCAAACTTTTCCAACTTATTTGTTCATTGATGAATATAAAAAAAGCGATCACTTACTAAGTGACCGCTTTTAAACACGTAATTGTATTTTTTTTATTTTTTAATGGCTACTTTTTTAGCATAACGCTTCCAAAGTTTTGTCTGGTGTGTTTCCAAACTGATATCTCTCCCTTGAATAAAAGCTCTCGATAATTGATTTCCTCTCATATCTAGCGCATTTCCTTCACTTATAAATAACGTAGCGTCTTTTCCTACTTCTAGTGTTCCTGCTGTCGTATCGAGTCCTAAAATTTTTGCTGGGTTTTCGGTAATCAGTTTTAATGCATCTGCATCGCTCATACCAAACTGTGTTACTTGCCCTGCATAAAAAGGAAGATTACGTACTTGCCAGTATTCACCATCATATCCTAAGGCAACGAGCACGCCAGCATCTGTCAATAATTTTGGCAACTTATATGGCAAATCATAATCATGATCATCCATAGCTGGTAATTCTTGAACACGTTGTAAGATGACAGGAATGTTATTTGCTTTTAATTCGGCAGCTACTTTATCTGCTTGATACCCTCCTACAAGGACGAGATGTTGGATATTCATTTCATTTTTAAATGCAATGACATCACGTATTTGACGCTCATCATTCGCACTTATAAATACACGCTGACTTCCATCAAACACCCCTCTCATGGCATTAAAAGGAAGATTGACAGCTGTATTTCCTTTTGAATACGCTTTTGCATTATTCATAAAGGTTTTTAGCTCATTGATATCCTTTGCATAGTTTTTATTAGGTTTAAAACCTGGTTCTTCACCTAGCCACCATCTTCCTCTAGTCATACTAGAAGGCCAGTTTACATAGATTCCGTCATCTGCTTTTACAGCAGCGTCTTCCCAGTTCCAAGCATCTAGTTGTACAACAGATGATGTTCCAGAAATCCGACCTCCTAACGGACGTATTTGCGCCATAAGCACTCCATTAGGTCGCATACTCTCTACGACTTTAGATTCTGCATTATATGCTATAATAGAACGTACATGAGGGATCATACTTCCAATCTCATCATCATCATTAGATGGGCGTACGGCTCCTACTTCTACAAGTCCTAAGGTGGTATTTGTTGCTATAAACCCAGGATAGACGTGTTTTCCTTTTGCATTTATAACCGTACCTCGTTGCCCAATCTTAGTGGTTGTGGCATCTGCACACACACTTATCTTACCATCTTCTATAATCAATACAGAATTATCGATTACGGTTCCATTTCCTATATGTGCTGTGGCTCCTATAATCGTATATACTTCTGTTTGAGCCGGTGCAGGTGTTTGTTGTCCTAGTGCTACCGAAGCGATCCATACGAACGCTATCGTCATATATTTTGTTAGTGTTTTCATCTGTTTTAAATTTTTATTATTCATAAGTGAATAAAAATTTACTCACATTCAGGAATTCGCATTAAAAATTTGATCATATTCAAAAAAGATATTGATAAAATTTATTAATACTCATTTCATATTAATGTATCGTTTCTGTAGTGTCACAATGTAAACGCTGCTTTTCTTTTTTCTTTGCAGGTTGCGTTTTTAAACCTTTTTTCTTCTCTGCTAGCATCATACCAATCAGTTTACTCTTTTCTGCTTTT
>JBLHOX010000316.1:0-4467 GCA_047623725.1 Dokdonia sp.
ATGATTTTTTTGATATGTGACGTATGATAAGAATATCCCTAGTTTTTAGATAAATATACTCCAAAACCACCGGAACCTTAATATTTTTAACAGCCCTTATCTATAATGAATATTATCAGCCAGAAACAATAGTGTATAGCAACTCTTACCTATCTAATTCTACTAAACTGAAATACAGTATACTGAAAATTTCGCGAAAGCTTTTAAAAGCAACAACAATCAGTAATTATATCAATTATTATATTTTTAAAGGCTTTGCCAGAAGGTCAACACATTATTATCTGGATCGAGAACAGAAAACTCTTTTGTCCCAAAAGTTTGATTTCTAAAGATCCATTAGGACAAATATTCGTTTTAGCCGCTAGTAATGATTGATGAAAATCATCAATATTATCTGTTCTAACTATAAACTTGTCCATAATTCTCTTTGGAGTCAAGGTCTTTAAATTCAAAAAAGTGGATTTGAATTTGATCTTTTGTATAAATGAACTACCCCGAGGCAGAGCTGTCGGGGTAGTTTATTCCAAAAAGAAACCTCTTTACGCTTCGGCTTTTTCTTTTAAATTAAAATCCAATTCCAAAATGCAGTGCAGCAGTAACAGATACATCTTGGTCACTTCCAAACCTAACAGGTAAAACAAATTCAATAAAAAAGGGTTGATTGCCTATAGAAAATCCTCTATTAAGTATAGGTGTAAAGCCATACCTGCCAGCGTCTCCTATTTCGTAGGCTAAACGTGTCCCGTAAGTAAGTTGATCTCCTACTTTCCATAAAAACCCAGGGTGTACTAATAGACTTACATTGTCATTTTCTCCAGCGGCATTAAAAGAAATAAATGGAACAAACTCGGCATCAAAGGCAAATCTGTCACTTTTTCTAACAGTAATCCCTATAGGAAATCCAAGTGTGTATGGGTTAAATGCGTCATTTACTTCGCCACTTTGAAGGGTTACAATGGGTTGAACGACCCCAAAATGTCCTCCTATTCTATTAACTTGTTGTGTTTCGGTTTGCGCCTTTACTGTTACAGAAGACATCAAAATCATGAAAAAAGAGAGCACTAAAATGCGTTGTTGGATAATTAATGATTTGGTCATATAATTTGGTTTTATGGTTAGTTTATTGACTAAATGCTATTGCATATATAAGTTTTAATCAATAGAATTCCCCAAGGTTTTACCCCGAGGACAGCGCAAAGATATGTATTTATCTATTTATAAATGAGCATATTATAAAAATTTATTATAAAAATTTCTTTTGTATTATTTTATCTGTTTTTAGTGTTCTTGAACTTTAATTTCTTCCTATACTTTTATTGAAATGCTAATCGTAAAATCTTCTATTTCTTTTGTTATATCAATTATTATTTGAACTAAGTCTAAAATAATTTGAATTATGGCGTGTCCGGATAAAATAGAAAATCAAAGCATAGTGGTAGCTACGGTTTGATTGGTCTCAAATTAGGGTCTAAAACTCTGCCATTTATTGCAGTACTTTAGTAATACGAAAAAGTTTAATTCACAATTAATTACAAGGGTTTAGCGTCTTTTTAAAATATTAAGGACTTTAGTTCTTAGTAATCAAACCCCTGCACTAGAAGTGCAGGGGTTTGATTATTTTATATTAAAATATGGCATGGTAGAAACCAATTATAAGGCGCCTTATAAGTGATCATTGGTCTTAATATTTTCTAAATTCAAAAAATAACTAGTCACTAAATGCAAGAAAAGGTTACTTTAAAACACTGAAGTCTGATTTTAAAATTTACAAGCTATAAAACCGAAGAAGATTTATATTGTATGAGTACACATATCCACAAGTGTCATAACAAAAGCTTGCTTTTGTAGCATTTTGTATGTCTTATACCAATTTGAATACTGTAGGTCTGTGTGCTAATAAAGAGGCGAAAAAAATACACTCAAAATCAAGGTCAGTAAAAACATGTTCCGTTATACAGGAATCAGTTCAAGTTATTTTGATCCCTCTACGGCTCTGCCCTGGCATAGTTCATTTGTTTGCCACGTTATACCTTTTCCTGAATCGTCCAATTTATTTTAGATAATAACGACATTCCTTAATTTGTTTAAAGTAACTAAATCAAGTATTTCATTTGTCTATTTAAACCCACTAAATCCTTTTTAGATTATTAAAACTCCCTCTCCCAATGAAGATAGATTATTGGCAATCCATTCCTGTAAATGATCTCTTTCCCTAAACTTCAGTTTGAAAAAAGTTTTTTACTTTCATTTAGAAATTCTATTTTGTCCTTTATTGATTAAGTTCAACTATATAGCACCATGTGGGTATAGTAATATTTCATTAGAAAAGCGTAATCTGTCCTTCATCATCATCATCATCAGAAGTTTCCCCTTCTGAAACTGACGCATCTTTTTGCGACTTCGATGTCACTTCTGGAGTATCTGAAGAAACCGTCTCCTCTCCTATCACTTCCATCTCTTCTTTAGGAATCTCAACAGGAGCATCATAAGGCAAAGATTCCAGCCAATTGAGTTGTTTTAATTTTTGAGGGTATAATTGATTCCCCTGTGCATTGATTCCTTTGATAGCGATAAAGTCTTCCATACTCACAGACTCATTCTCCTTTTGATCTTTACCACGTTCTTTATAAAACATAAGTTCTGCTACTGGACGATGATCTGTAGAAACAATCTCTAACTGACTCTGATCATGCTCAGAGATAAAGGTTTCTGTTTTGTCTGGACTGTCTATTAAAAAACGTTTTCCGTAATACCGTTCTTTATCACCATCCCAATAAATAGCTGAGATAGGCTTTGCAGGTTCCCATTTTTCTAAGACAATCATATCATTGTCAAAATGTGCTGTGACATCTGGAATAATGGTACGTACATTCCCGTGTTGATTGATAATCAGAAGTCTATCATTAGGTCTAAACTCGCCTAATAAATCACCTCTACCATCTACATTAAGACGTTGCACTGTCTCATCAAACCAAATTTTACGAGGTTTAAGCGTTGACAATCCTTTTTCTTTAAGCTCAGCCGATTTTACAGAATGCTTGGTAACAATGTTCCCTTTAGAAGCACGCCCTTTGATCAGAATATCAGAAAAATCTAATTCCAAACGTAATTTTTTCACGCTTGCGACGGCTCTTAAATATACCGTGACAGTCTCTGCTTCCCCATTAGGATTTGGGGTAAAATAAAACATCACAGACCCTTTCTTATCATTGGTAAGATCATACTCTTTGTCACGAGTAATGGAGGTCACATTAAAACGTTTTACATACGTAGCGCCGCCTGCACCATCTCTATAGATCATATTATAGGTCGTTCGCTTATCTTTTTTCTTAAAGACAGCAACGTGTATAATATCTTTTCCAATAAAGGTTTTGGAATCTACTTTGGTCACCATCATCTTCCCTTCTTTGGTAAAAACAATGATATCATCTATATCCGAACAATCCGTAACATACTCATCACGTTTAAGAGACGTTCCTATAAACCCTTCTTCTCTATTCACATAGAGTTTGGTATTACGTAACACCACTTTTGTGGCTTGGATATCATCAAAAATGCGAATCTCCGTTTTACGTTCTTTTCCTTTTCCGTATTCTTTCTTAAGCCTTGTGAAGTAATCTATAGCGTATTGTGTAAGATTATCCAGATGGTAATTTACTTGTGCAATTTGATCTTCAAGCGCATCTATTTTTTGTTGGGCTTTATCAATATCAAATTTAGAAATACGCTTGATACGTATTTCTGTAAGACGTGTAATATCATCTTCGGTCACTGGACGTTTTAAATGTCCTACATGGGGTTTTAATCCTTTATCAATGGCCTTGATAACCCCATCCCACGTTTCTTCTTCTTCTATATCACGATAGATTCTATTTTCTATGAAGATGCGTTCTAAAGAAGCATAATGCCATTGGTTTTCAAACTCATTACGTTGTATTTCTAGCTCCTGACGTAATAGCTGTTTTGTACGGTCTGTGCTACGTCTCAACATCTCTGTGACCCCTACAAACAGCGGACTATTGTCTTCTATCACACATCCTAAAGGAGAGATAGAGGTCTCACAATTTGTAAAGGCATATAAAGCATCTATCGTTTTATCTGGTGAAATCCCAGAAGGAAGATGTATTAAAATCTCAACATTTGCTGAGGTGTTATCTTCTATTTTCTTAATCTTGATTTTCCCTTTGTCATTGGCTTTTAAGACAGAATCAATTAAGGATCCTGTGGTTTGTCCAAAAGGCACTTCTGTGATGACAAGCGTATTCTTGTCTTGTTGAGACATACGTGCACGCACACGTACTTTCCCACCTCGGAGTCCGTCATTATAGTTGGTGAAATCCGCAATACCGGCAGTTGCAAAATCTGGAAGTATCGTAAATCGTTTGTCTTTAAGATGCTTGATAGAAGCATCTATAAGTTCTATAAAATTATGAGGTAATACTTTGGTACTTAATCCTACCGCGATTC
>JBLHOX010000317.1:0-4447 GCA_047623725.1 Dokdonia sp.
ATGCTTTCTTCATATTGGTTTCTATCTGTTCGCAAAGCTACTTATTATTTCCATTTTCTCTTTTAAAAACATAATAATAAACACGATTATCTTCTATGATCTTAATACGTTTATTTTATACTTTTAATAGGTAATTCTTCCTATAGTCCAACTTCAGTAAGACTATCGCCTGTAGTTGTTCTAGTACAATCTCCATCAGGACAGGACGTACAGTATCCATTTTGAGGTACACATTGTGTGGCAGACCCTGAACAAGCACTGGTCGTACAAGAAACCCCTCTTGTTTGTAATGTTCCATCCTTATCTTTTCCTAATAATAAAGTTGTTACAAAATCACCACTCCAGGCTCTTAAATAAATTTGATCATTTACTTCTATAATTCTAGAATCTTCATATTTAATAAGTACTCCTTTCTCTTCAGTTAAAGCTGTCTCTAACTCATTTAAAATCGAAGCCCTTGTTGTAACATCAAGCGTCAAATCTGCTTGTGTTATTACGTCTTCAGAATCTGTACTACATGAAGTCATAACAATAGCTAATAGGATAAACAATAGTTTTACATTTTTCATAATAAAAAAATTAATAATTAATAAAATGTTGATTTTCAATACCGTAAAATTGATTTCATAATTATAATTTTTACGATTAATGACAGTGCTAAACTACTTGTCATCTGCAAGAATTAAGGTGTCTTTTGAGGGGTGTTCAAATGGTTTCAGGAATGCAGATATCTGTTTTCAAGAAAACATTGTCACAAATGCCTGTTTATCAAATATTTATATATTATTTAAATGCATTCGATTTATAAATGATTTTGGGAAGAAAGGATGGTATTACTCTAATTTTTAAGCAGATAAGGATAATTTTATTGGCATTACTGAGAGTGACGAAACTTTATTTATTATTTTAACAAAAAAAACGAGTGGAAATATCCACTCGTTTTAATAATATATCTTTTTTTAAGAATAAAACAACGTTCTTATTTCACCTTCTTTGTGCTCTCACGTTCTATAAGACTGGTCTCTATATATGCCGTAGTATATTCTTCTACTTCATCTTCGTCGTCATTAGGGCGTTCTCGCTCTAATTTATTAATCAGTAACTCTGCTGCTTTACGTCCCATTTCCTCTCCATGTTGACTTACCGTTGTTAAGCTAGGAATGAAGTGTTTGGATAATTCTCCATCACTAAAACTCACTAAAGAAACATCATCTGGCACACTTTTACCAAATCCATTGAGATGTTTTGCTGCCGTTACTGCAAACAATTCGTTTACCGTAAAAACGCCATCTATATCTTTATCTTTTAGGAAATTTTTAATTTTTGCCGAACAATCATCATCACAATGATCAATCGTATCTAGTTTAAGAATAAGGTCTTTATCTACTTTAACACCATACGATTCTAAAGCTTCTATATAACCTTTGGTACGTAGCTTTCCGATAGTTACATAATCATTTGTTGTAATAATCGCGATCTTACGGCAACCTGTTTTAAGGAGATGTCTTACACCCATTTTTGCACCTTCACGATCATCTATAAGCACTTTATCACATGGTATTTCATCTACAATACGATCAAACATCACCACAGGCATTCCTTGATCTATTGCCTCGGTAAGGTGTCTAAAATCATCTTTATGTAAGGTCTCCTTTGCTAGAGAAACAATAAATCCGTCTGTACTTCCATTGGCAAGTAACTCCATATTAAGGACTTCCTTATCAAAATCATTATTAGAGAGTGTAATAATTACATTGTAATTATGCTCTCTTGCCATTTGCTCAATACCACGAATCACAGTCGTAAAAAAGTGATGTACAATTTGCGGAATAATAATCCCAATAGTACGTGTTTTACGGTTTTTGAGACTTAATGCAATGTTATTAGGCTTGTAATTATAAAGCTTGGCAAACGCCTTGATTTTTTGACGTGTATCTTCACTTATTTCGGCGCTATCACGCAATGCTTTTGATACTGTCGAGATGGATACATCAAGTTCTTTTGCGATTAATTTAAGGGTGAGTTTTCGTTTCATAAGCTATGTCTTGTAAAGATAAAGAGTTCAGTAGCGGCTTACAATTTAGGCAAATCCTTTTTGCTACGAAAACGTTATATTCTTAATAACTAATTTTGTGAACACCTATTATAGTCGTTTATAAAAAGGTGTTCATACTAAATAGTTCTTATTGGTTGGATTCTTTACACGCTTTCGCGAAAGCGTACTCATAAAAACCACCATATAATACGTGCATTTAAAATTTAGTAAATTTACTATCTAAACGCTTTACATTTTTGATTGCTAAGATTATAACCAGTATTATTTTTGCCGGAACAATACAAGGCTTTGTTTTTGGGTTTGTATACCTATTTTCAAAAAAATACAAAGGAATACATACGTTTTATCTCACTGCCTTAATGATTGCCTTCTCTTATAACAATCTTCAATTTGTGATCTCGGATGCAGACATCATTAGCGGAAGAAGAATGTACGAGACTTTCTATATTCCTGTAGGATCTTTGATTCCTGTTTTTGTTTACTTTTATGTCTTGGTTTTTTTAGACCCTTCAAGAAAAATTAAAAAAAAATTAAAACTACTCTATGTCCCGTTTTTTGTTTTTCTTTTTTTTATAGCCATACCGTATAAAATAGAAGCTATTCTAGGGATTAATGAATCACGTTATAATACGTACCGTTTTCTTAATGCTATTCAAAGTAGTTTCTCCTTACTCTATACACTGGCGCTCATTCTCATCTCTTTTATAACGGTCGTTCGCTTTAAAAAGAAGAGTTCGCAAGAACAACAATTAAAAATTGTGCCAAGTGATTTGGAATTGAGATGGCTTCAAAACACCTTGTCCATCTTATTTGTACTCACCTGTTTTTGGGCATTTGCGTTAATTAATTTTTTTTCTGACCCAAAATTGGAGTTTTACTTCCGTTTTCTTTGGTTAGGACTATCATTTACTATCTATTATTTAGGGCATTTTGGCATTTATAAATACGGCATCACAAAAGATCGAAAAAAAATACGGGAAGCAACACATAGATCGGTTTCTTATGCCATTCAAGAAAAAACAAAATCTAAGAATGACCATATTGGTGTTCTAAAAACAATACTTATTGATGAGAAACGCTTTCTCAATCCTAACCTTTCTTTAGAAATGCTAGCCGAAGAATTGCAGCTAAGCAAGAGTCATCTTTCCAGAATTATTAATACGGAGCTTGGCACTAGTTTTTCAGAATACATCAATTCATTGCGTGTCGAAGAAGCCAAAACGCATCTTCAAAATCCTGAATTTTCAAATTACACCGTGGTTGCCATTGGCCTTGAAGCTGGCTTTAGTTCAAAAACCACATTCAATAATGTATTTAAAAAAAATACGGGAAGTACCCCTTCACAATATCGTAAAACCACTACAAATTAGTTCCAATAATTGCGCACTAGCAATAAATGGAACGTCTTAAACAAATACATGATATACATTTATATTCAACTATAAAACTATGTAGTATGAATCGTTCTCATCTATGCATTGCATTGTTAATCACTGCAATGCTACAAATATCCTGTATGGATCGCAACTCACAAAAAAAGACTAAAGACATGGCTATATCTACAAACGCTACTCAAAAAAAACTATCTGAAAATAGGTCAAAAAAAGCGATTAAGCACCTACCCATTCCCGACTATCAACGCAATATGGTGATGGCGTTACTCCCTGTTCCAGAATCATGGAATTTCTATAAAGGAAATGATCCAGAAATATTTCTTGAAGGTCCAGGAGGTATTAAAGCATTTTATATACGTGGCAATACCTTTATGTACTCTCCAAACGGTTATATCAATCAGAGCGCTCAACAAATGGGATGGGAAGTCAAACCTTTTGAACCTTTAGAAAACACCGTACAACTCTTACATACATCCATTACTTCTCAAGGCGGTAAATTTTTAAACCAATATCACTTGCCTCAGTTTGAACGTGCAGCTTATGCTTTTGAACAACAAATTTTTAAGGCCATTCCTGAGCAAAAATCTTTTAAAGTCATAGCGACAGAATGGGAAGATAAAAATGGAATAAGATCATTGATTATCATTCAGCATTATTATGCACAAACCCAAGAAAGCTATAATTGGGGATACAATTTGGAAGCTATGGAAGCTCCCTCTGCCATTTTTAAGACTGCAACGCAGGACTTCCTCAATGCAAAATTAAATATCCGAATGAATACCCAATGGGTTACAGCGGTAAACAATCAAAACCGTCAACAATCAAGACAAACAACAGAAGGCCATATAAAACGAATGGGAGATTTGCGAGCACAAGGACAACAGATCATCAACAATGGAAAACAACACGATGCGATGACGACCCGAAATCATCAAAAATTCATGGACGGACTCAATGATCAAATCACAGTAACAAGTCCATCTTCAGGTCAAAATTA
>JBLHOX010000318.1:0-4444 GCA_047623725.1 Dokdonia sp.
CTAGTTATCAAGTAATTAACAATTGGGTCTTACGCCTTAGTCGGACTTAAATATTATTGATTGAGATAGGCGAGTAGCTCACTCTCAAAATCTGTACGGTGAATGTTAGCATGGCTATTTAATATCTTACCACGCTTGTCCAGTACAATCGTCTTGCTTAAATCATTAATGACTAGAGAATTTCTTGCTTCTTTAGCATTGCTAAATCGATACTCCATATTAGCATTAAATTTGTGCTGTCGCATATGGTTTATCCATTTGTCATTTTCGTCATTTACATTAATCCCTATAAAGTTAAATTCAGGGTATTTAGATTGTAAATCTTTTACTTTTTTATGAGATTCTTCTAGATGTCTGTGATAATTGTAAGACCAAAAATAAAGTACCGTTGGCTTTCTAATTCTGCTTGATAACGTCACCAGGTGTTGCTCAGCGTCTACAAGCATAAGATCTGGAATAATATTGCCAGCTTCCATCTTTTTATGAGAGTCATACAGCTTTTCTATATTTATCTTCATTTCAGGAGACGTAATAGAGGAAGATAAAAGAGTGAAAATTTGATCAACCCCTTTTTTGTCATTACTATTCGCAATAAATATTCTAGCAGTCCTATACAACTTCATATCCTTAAGCTCAGGATTTTTAATGAACTTATCTATTACTTTTATTTCATGATAATTATGTAAGAAAGATACCGTGTTGTATGAATGATTTTGGCAATATTCTTTATAGGCTTGATGATCTAAAAAAGCATTTAAATATCGTTGATACGTATAAAGGTCTCTTAAATTCTCATTGTTGAGGTTTATGCTTTCGCGAAAGCTATAAAAGTCAGATGGCAATTCTTCTATAAAGGAAAGCTTGTCATTTTTCTTATAATGTGAAAACGGATAACTCTCTTTACGTTGATAGTTGTCATAATATACAGCCGCTTCTGCGATCTCTTTAAATGATTCTGATACTTCATATTTCTCGTAGAATCGATTCAATTTTTTGGACCTTGCTTGATGTATAGAATCCAATAGATTTTGAAAATCTTTTGGTTCTTTTTGATAATATTGTGTAAATCCTTTGTTTTCTGCTTCCCAATTAAGATACAGATCTATTAAAAATCTGCTACGCTCAGAGCCTTTACCCGAAAAACTAAGAGATTCATCAAACTCTAGGGTATTTACTCTGATCATAATACTATCACCAGGTTCTATATGTAAAAGCTGATGCTCTCTATGAACAAATCGGTATAGTCCAGATTCAAAATCTTTAAATTCATAAAGAAAACGATTATGCGCATCTAATGGAATAGAATCTATAACCTTGTCATTCTTTTCAAGAAGTACATAACTCCCTTTTGGATTAACAATTTCCCCGCCAAGATACGTGCGATTAGATTCTTTATTTTTAGAAGAATCACAAGCGCTTAACACAAATAGCGATAAGAGGATGGGGATGATTCCTGCAAAAGTTGTATGTCGTTGAGAGTGAGTGATAACTAGATATATTATAAATTAACTCTCAAATGTAACTTTTACAAAGAAAATGGATTGTTAATTAGAAGTTAAAACGTATATCATTTTATGTAAAGTTCTATAGTTTCTAGTGTATTCTCCATCTTAGCTTTCATTTTATAGTATAAATTTAAATAATAATGAGAGTATACTATCAATCTACTTCGCAATCTCTTCTAGAATCGGTATTTTTGCAGGCTTAAAATATAAATAGATATATAGTATGCTTTCAGTTTCTAATTTATCGGTGCAGTTTGGAAAACGTGTGTTGTTTGATGAAGTAAACACTTCTTTTGTTTCAGGCAATTGTTATGGTATTATTGGTGCCAACGGTGCTGGGAAATCTACATTTCTTAAAATCCTTTCAGGAAAACAAGATGCCACCTCAGGACACGTACACCTAGATGCAGGAAAACGTATGTCTGTGTTAGAACAAAACCATTATGAATATGATGAGTATAATGTTCTAGAAACTGTAGTGATGGGTAATAAACCCTTATATACGATTAAGAAAGAAATCGATGCTTTATATGCAGACTATTCTGATGAGAATGCAGATCGCATTGGAGAATTGCAATTGCAGTTTGATGAGATGAATGGTTGGAACGCCGATAGTGATGCTGCTGCAATGCTTTCTAATCTAGGTATAAAAGAAGAACATCATTATACATTAATGGCTGATCTTGATGGAAAACAACGTGTGCGTGTGCTTATTGCACAAGCATTGTTTGGAAACCCTGACGTGCTTATTATGGATGAGCCTACCAATGACTTGGATTACGAGACAATCAATTGGTTAGAGCATTTCTTAGCGAATTATGATAACTGTGTGATTGTGGTATCTCACGATAGACACTTCTTAGATGCTGTGTGTACACATATTTCTGATATTGATCACAGTAAGATTACCCATTATAGTGGTAACTATACGTTTTGGTATGAGTCTTCTCAATTAGCAGCTAGACAAAGAGCACAACAAAACAAGAAAGCAGAAGAAAAGAAAAAGGAATTACAAGAGTTTATTGCTCGTTTTAGCGCAAACGTTGCAAAGTCAAAGCAAGCAACCTCTCGTAAGAAAATGATTGATAAGTTAAATATAGAAGAGATCAGACCTTCTAGTAGACGTTATCCTGGAATTATTTTTGATCGTGACCGTGAAGCGGGAGATCAAATATTTAATTCACAAGGATTGACAGCTTCTCTTGATGGAGAAGTCTTATTTAAAAATATAGATATCAACCTTGCTAAAGGGGATAAAGCAGTGCTGTTTTCTAGAGACAGTAGAGCGACTTCAGCCTTTTATGAAATCATCAATGAGAAACAAAAAGCAGATAGCGGAGAATTCTCTTGGGGAATCACAACAACGCAGTCATACTTGCCTTTGGATAATGCTGAATATTTCCAATCTGGAGATCTTGATCTGGTAGATTGGTTACGTCAATATGCACAAACAGAAGAAGAGCGAGAAGAAGTACATTTACGTGGTTTCTTAGGTAAGATGATATTTAGTGGAGAAGAAGCTTTAAAGAAATCTAATGTGCTTTCTGGAGGAGAGAAAGTACGTTGTATGGTGAGTAAGATGATGATGAAGCGTGCTAACATATTAATGGTAGACGAGCCTACAAATCACTTAGACTTAGAATCGATTACGGCATTTAATAATGCCTTAAAAAACTTTAAAGGGACTGTGATGTTAACAACACATGATCATGAGTTTGCACAAACTGTAGGTAATAGAGTGATAGAATTAACTCCAAAAGGAGTCATAGATCGCTATACGACATTTGATGACTATATGAGCGATCCAAAAATTAAAGAACTACGAGCTACTATGTATTCTTAGGTTTATACTTTTTTGTTTGTAAAGTGGTAAATAACCGCCCATCCGCACAAAAGGATAAGACTAGAGCTTACAACAATACGTAATGTAGAGAGTTCTTCACCTCTGAGTAATGGAGATAATCTCCATACAGAATAGAGGATGAGCCCTATATTTAAAAGCAAATTAAAAGGAGACCTACGATAGGCCTCTTTTTTTTTGGTGCCTCTAGAGGTCGTCATAGAAATAACAGGATCTTTTTGTTTTGCTAAAGTTTCAAGATCTTCATCAGATATGTTTTTTGTATCTATATCTTCTAGGGTACTTGTAATGATGTGTTTTGCTTTAAGAACATCTTTTTTGTCTACAAATAATTTTACATCACTGGTGTGAGCTGCACCGTAGCCTCCTCTCAAAGCACTTTCTGCATCATCTCTTATAATACTTGCTATTCCAGACTCTTCTAGTAGTAGCTTTATATGTTGAGTGGTGATTTGAGAGCCATCAAAAACCTTTTCGTATTGAGATTTTGGTAGTATATTCATTTAGCGTGTTTTGTCATATTTACTATTCCAAATAGCAGGGTTAAAGTTTTTTCCTAATGCAAATCCATAAAATAAAACGATAGCTGCAATAGATTTAAACATAAAAAAGAAGACCATGATATCTTGAGAAAAGTTTTGTTCTTTGGTAAACAAGCCATCTGGGATCAATAGTGTAGCAAGTAAACTTAATAGTACGATTAATACAATTAAATTCTCAAAAGATTTATAAGGCCACATGAATAATTTACGTAATGGGTGAAGATCATTTCCCCATGTATGTATTAAATAGAAATAGTCATTGCCCATGGATGCAAACAACAAAGGATCATCTGTTTTCTCTAGCACAAACATTTTAGAGGGTGCG
This sequence comes from Dokdonia sp., assembly GCA_047623725.1. Classification (GTDB taxonomy): domain Bacteria; phylum Bacteroidota; class Bacteroidia; order Flavobacteriales; family Flavobacteriaceae; genus Dokdonia. The sequence continues at coordinate 4,234 of JBLHOX010000318.1, forward strand.
ATAATTTTAAAACTGCTAAGATCTGCCTTATGAGTGTTCTCTAGGTATTTAATTTCATCTAAAGCTCCTTGTGGATATTTGCCTTTGAAATACTTGGTGTCTAAAAACCGTAAGCGATACGTAATACAAATTTTTTGTATTTGTTTGATATGAAAGATTCGGTTCTTGTCAAGGAGGTCGATGTCAAACGGTATCGTATCATCTTTATCCA
>JBLHOX010000319.1:0-4444 GCA_047623725.1 Dokdonia sp.
AACAGGAAAAGAAGGACGTGTGACTAAAAATGATATGCTAGCGTATATCGATACACGCGGTTCTCAAAAACAAGCTCCAGTCGTAGCTACACCACAAAAAACAGTAACTCCTGCGGCAAAAATAACCGCAAGTCCTGTAAGTGTAAATGGGGAAGATGAGATTATACAAATGACGCGTATGGGTAAATTAATCGCCCATCATATGGTTGCTTCTGTGCAAACAAGCGCACACGTACAATCTTTTATAGAAGCCGATGTAACAAACATCTGGAACTGGCGTAAGAAAGTAAAAGATGCTTTTGAAAAAAGAGAAGGAGAGAAGCTTACGTTTACACCTATCTTTATGGAGGCTGTAGCAAAAGCAATACGTGATTTCCCAATGATCAATATCGCTATAGATGGAGATCGTATTATCAAACGTAAAAATATCAACCTTGGAATGGCTGCGGCACTTCCAGATGGAAACCTAATTGTACCTGTAATTAAAAATGCAGATCAATTAAACCTTGTCGGGATGACAAAAGCGGTAAATGATCTTGCTGGACGTTCTCGTGGAGGAAAATTAAAACCAGACGATACACAAGGAGGAACCTACACGGTAACAAACGTAGGTACTTTTGGAAGTATTATGGGAACTCCTATTATCAATCAACCACAAGTAGCGATACTTGCTTTAGGAGCCATACGTAAAGTACCTGCAGTGATTGAAACACCAGACGGTGACTTTATAGGAATCCGTATGAAAATGTTCTTATCACACTCGTATGATCACCGTGTAGTCAATGGAGCCTTAGGAGGACAATTTGTAAAACGCGTAGCAGAGTATCTAGAAGCGTGGGATATGAATAGAGAATTGTAAATCATACAATTATAATATATACAAGGGCAATCTCGTTTTGAGATTGCCCTTTTTTTGTATGCTTTTTTAAAATATCATGATCATAAGAATTTGGTGTAAATAGTTTGTATTTGGCGTCTTTATAGAATGTCTTGAGAGAAGTACATTGTGAAATCAGGGGTTTATACTTGTAAGTTTTTATAGCTGAAAGGATACCTTTAAGAATCTGTTTTAAACCCAGATTATGCAATAAAACTTCGTGATGAGGTTTGAAAGTGCCATAAAATAAAATGTTTTATCAATTTCAGCATAGCACCGCTATGGTTAGATTGAAAAGCCTGTACTCAGCTTGACTGTGTATCTAGTGAAGCGTATTATTTTTGCAGTAGTTTCAGACCGTAATAGATTTTCTATTGCATAATCAGGGTTCATGTAAAACAGAAGCTACCAATGAACAATTTTTAAACAACCTATTTATTATGTCATCAACAATGAAAAGCTTAGACCGAATGAAACTATTGGGTCAGATTAAAGGGATGTGTTATGAACCTACACCATCAGATGTGTATGAGAGAGGTGTTGCTCCAAACTGTTATGACGCATCTTGTAGAGATTTTGATATGGATTATTTCAATACCGATTTCCAGCAATTATGGGGAGATAAAGATGGAGGAAGAGATGATTTAAAAACAATCAGTGGACAAGGAGTTAACATGATGCGATTATACAATTGGACGGGTAATGAAGCAGGAGGAGCTACATTACGTAATCATATCTCGTTTCTAGATCATTGTGCTACAAACAACTTAAAAGTTGCCGTTCCTTTTTCAAATTACAATACGACGATTTCTGCTACAAATGCACAGAATACTGCAAACTCGATCGTAAATGAATTAACAACTAAAGGCGTTTTACATAGCGCAGTTGCCTTATGGCAAGTCACTAATGAGTTTGAACTAGGCGGTATATCTCCAGAAACGGTAGCTACGCTGATAGAATATATTATCAGGGCAGAAGAAGCGGCAGGTATTACCGACGATTCAAATAAAATCCCCATTGTAGTCGCTACCTCTACAGCTATTGAATATGGGTATAGTGAGCAATCTATTGGAGCTACACAAGCATTACAATATGCTCTTCAAGATGGAGGAACTCTTAAAGATGGAACCGTTGTTACAGGGAATACATACTTAAGTAGTAGAAATGTGTGGACAGATCGTTTTGCGATTGGAGTTCAATCATTTCAATATGCAACAGAAATAGCAGACTTCACAACAGCGTGTAATACGCAGTTCCCAGAATTGCCTATTATGTTAACAGAGCACGGTTTTGACTCTGTAAGTGCAGCGACTGCGACCGGAGGAAACAAGGGAACCCACGACGATGTAAATCAAGGAAAGATTGTGGCAACGCAAATCTCAAATTGTAATGCACTCCATACAAGCAATGATACCTTTAGAGGGATGTGTGTATTCCAATGGCTTAATACCTATTATAAATGTGGAAATAGTAACCAATATAGCAATACATGTACAGAAGGTAATTTTGGACAAGTGCAATGGTGTGACTTTGGCGCTTCACAACCCACAAATGTAACGCCTACAGGAACAACAACCTCAGGACAGAGCTTCCCAATAGATCCTGTGATTAAAAAAACAGCTGTTTTTGATGCTGTCACTAATGGGTTTTAAGAAAATAGCACATACAAAAAAGCCTCATTTCTAGTTGAAATGAGGCTTTTTTATTGGACTGTTATATTTTTTATTCGATCTCTTTGAGCTTGTCCATCAGTTGCTCGTAGGTCTCTATGTCTACAAATATCTTACCACCTAAATTAAGAATAGGCGTCGTAAGTGAAGCCAGTGGACTCGCTGATTTTGCTAATGATTTTTCTAAGTATTCCTTCATTTTAGGCTGCTCACTTAGCGGTTGTGTTTTAAAAAGGTAGATACTTTCTTCAAGGCTTGCAACAAGGCTGTCACACGTTGTACAGTTATTTGTAAGATATATGAGTATAGGACGTTTTGCTTCTATCTTCACAAGCTCAAAAGGTCTTTTAAGCGCTCTTCGAGATAAACTATCATTAACGACAAGTTCATACTCGTAGCGAGGTGTTTTACCACGCTCAATAATCAAACTTTTAATATTCACTCTTGATGTCGCAGGGATACGTGTGAGTCTTGGTTTTGCCTTACTTTGTCTAAAACCTGTTCCTGTTATAGTGATCATAACATCAAGGTCTTTTTCATTTTCATTTACGGCATAAATGAATAAACGATTTGCTTTTTGCTCGTCTATAATTTTAATAGGACGGTCTTGCGCTTTTGAGATAAAAGTGAATAGCAATAATGCAATGAGTGGTAGTTTTTTAAGCATCGTATGTAGGATTAATTAATCTAACTTATTGTAAAAATAAGGTATTATATATAACTATGTTTATATGTTTGTGCAGTTATTCGTATACAATATACTAGGTATTAGTGAACAAATAAAAACATATTGCTAATTTAAGTAATAGTATCTATCTGTGTGCTCATCATTATTTATTGTAAGCAATACTTTTAGAATTTCTATTTGATTTTTCAGGATTGTTAGAAGCAATCATTTCAACAATCTCTTTGGCACAACCCCAAGAGAAAGTAACACCGGCACCTCCATGACCATAGTTGTGTATGATTTTGTTTTCAATATCAAATTCTAATCGGACATTTCCTCTTCTAAAAGGACGCAAACCAATTCTTACAGGTTCAGAAAGATCTAGTTCGGCATGTTCTAACTGTGGTAAAAACTCCTTGCATCGACCATACATGTCTCTTATAGGTTGGTAGTTCTCTAGATTGACAGCCATGTCATATTCTTCTTCTTCAGCTAATGCTCCCAAGACAATCATGTTTTTTCCTCTTGGAACAATAAAAACAATATCCTGTTCTCTAGTCTTCTCATCAAAAGAGACACAATAGGCTTTATCTAATACGGGAAATGTATCCCCTGTATTTTTAACACGAACTAGCGCACCTCTTAAAGGGTACATATATTCATTAGCGAGCTCTGCGGCTCCTAAACCGGAACAATTTATAATATATTCACTATCAAATTGCTTACAAAGATCATTTCGTATTTCTGTGAGTCTTCCTGAGACTTCATACGGTATTACGTTAACACCCAATTGTTTTACTTGTTTCATAAGCCAGGGCATATACAGATCTGTATCTACCATGGGCGCTTCGTGTTTATAGGCATCGATAAGCCCAATGTTTTGATTAACACCTTCTTCCTTAATCATTTTTGGATCATGCCTAAATCCTTTTACTTTTTCTTTAAGCTCAGTCATTTTTTCTGAGTGAAAACTATTGTCTGCTACCATTTGTCTAAAGAAGAAAAAAACATCTTTTATAAAGACACCAGCTTCCTCGTGTTTAGCAAGCTCATAAAAAATTTCATAAGACTGCATACACCAATCTTTTGATCGTTCTAAAGATACTTCGTCACTATGGTAACCACATACTGCTGGTGGCCATTCCCAAAGGGCTCCTGCTACATTAGATGTAATGTTTGGAGAGAACTCTTTTGCAATAACGGTTACTTTGTATTGTTGCTTTGCTAGAC
>JBLHOX010000320.1:0-4440 GCA_047623725.1 Dokdonia sp.
GGTATCCTTTTTCTTTTGCAAGATTTGTAGGATAGAATTGCGAAGCATAATTTCCTGCTGCTTTTGCAAATCCAACACCACCATCGGCAGCACGGCTAAATTTCTCAGCAAAAAGTACACTTACTGCCTCAGAATAATAAGCTTGTGCCGGAGCACAAATAATCATAAATCGATATTGATCTGATGGAGAAGCAGACACACCAGATTGTGTTGCAATCACAAAAGGACGAATATACAATGCATTACCATCACCAGATTTTATCCAATCATTATCTAAATGAAGAAGCGTTTCTAGTCCTTCAAAAAAGAATTCTTTTGGAAATGCTGGCATTGCCAATCTCTCAGAAGATTTATTAATACGCTCCCAGTTTTCTTCTGGACGAAATAACCACGTGGCACCAGCATCATCTTTAAAAGCTTTCATACCTTCAAAAACAGCTTGTCCATAATGAAAAACTTTTGCGCTAGGATCTATAGTTATAGGACCATAAGGCGCAATTTGAGGCTGTTGCCAAGCACCGTCCTTATAATCACAAAAGAACATATGATCTGTAAAAATACTTCCAAAAGTAAGATTGTTAAAATCTACTTCATCAATTCTACTCTTCTCAGCTTTTGTAATGTTCATCGTACTAGTTGTATTCATGGTGCAAATTTAAGAATTTAACCCTCCAGAGATGTTTATAAATTCATAATTTTGCAATATAATTAACGAAGATGTTTCAAAAGATGAAAGGAACATTCATTTTCTTCATTCTATAAATTCAAAATAAGAGAATCAAGAAAGTTAATCAGAGTTCCTGAATGTATTTAAATTTTTTGAACATTCAATAAATTAAAAATTTTTAAACAGATGAAAACAAAACTTATTATATTGGTAATAGCTCTTATTTCTTTAAGCTGTAAAGAGCAAACAGAAGTTAAAAATGCAGATGCAGAAGTTGCTGTAGTGAGTGACAAAGCGCAAGTAGATTACACGACGTATGGCGATGTCATTACAGCAGATAACCTGATCGCTCTATCAACGATAAAAGAACAATACAAGAACCTAAAATCTGGTGATACGGTTGCTGTAAAGTTTCAGGCACCTATTGATGCTGTATGTAAAAGCAAAGGATGTTGGATGCGTCTTGATCTAGGAGAAGAAGAAGAGGTATTTGTAAAATTTAAAGATTACGCATTTTTTGTACCTACAGATGCTGCAGGTGAAGCTATCGTTCAAGGAAAAGCGTTTGTAGAAGAAACTTCGGTAGAAGAACAACAACATTTAGCAGAGGATGGCGGAATGTCTGCCGATGATATTGCAGCTATTACAGAGCCAAAGCGTGAACTTAAGCTTATGGCGGAAGGTGTTTTAATGAAGAAATAGATGCGATACCTGAAAAATATATGTATTCTTTTTTTACTTTCAGGATGTCAGACATTTGTTAGTGAACATCCTGCTATTGGATCTTGGAGTAGATGTGAAAAAGATGGTAGTTATTGGGAATATAAAATAACGAACCAATATACGATCATTGTGAATACGCTATACGACGAAGTTCGGTTTATCAGGAATCAAATTGTCGATACAAATCTAGTAATATCAGAATTTAAAAATGAACTGGGATTGCTTGATAATACTGAAAGGGTAATTATCAGCGAACAATCAAATAATAGAATTGTTTTTAAAAGCATTGTTACTTGCAGTTCTGTTGAGTTAAATAAAAAGGAGTTTGATTTTGATCCAATCGATTCTTTACATCTAGAAGTGTGGAAAAGCAAAGTGCTAGCGGATTTCAAAAAAAGAGCTGCGTTAATGGATTGTCCTGATGTCAGAACGGAAGAGGAAAAAATAATTCCATTTTTGAAATTGGATGATAGTGAAGAAGAAATACAAATTATAGAAATAGATAATTGAAAAATTTGTGGGTCTTTACATCATTAATTTTAGAAGTGTGATTAAAGATATACGTATATGAAGCGAGAGATTATCATTACTGGCGACGGATCAAAAACCATTCACATCCCTGAATGGGATGAGCAGTACCATAGTAAACACGGAGCGATTCAAGAAGCAAACCATGTGTTTTTGCACATGGGATTGGCTCATTATCTTTCTAAAGCATCGTATCAAAAAGAAACGCCTATCGCTATCTTAGAGATGGGTTTTGGAACAGGACTCAATGCATTGTTGACGTTTTTTGAAGCTCAGAAAACACAAACTTCTATTACGTATACAGGCGTAGAAGCGTATCCTATCTCTCCAGAAGAGATCAAAGCAATGGACTATGTTTCTCTTTTAACAGCCAAAGATGCGCAAGATGTATATGACAAACTTCACACAACAAACTGGGAATCTGAAGAAGAAATAGCTGCTTTGTTTCAGTTGACAAAGCGCCAACAACGTTTTGAAGATATCGTAGATCAGGATGCGTTTGATCTCGTATATTTTGATGCGTTTGGTGCAAGAGTTCAACCTGAACTTTGGGGTGAAATTATTTTTGAAAAAATGTATACCGCTTTGCGCGAAAATGGCGTCTTAGTTACCTACGCTGCCAAAGGGAGTGTACGAAGAGCCATGCAAGCTGTTGGTTTTGAAGTAGAACGTTTGCCTGGGCCTCCAGGAAAAAGAGAAATGTTACGCGCTACGAAGGTGTAATCTTTGAAAATCATCTAGTATACGCTTTCGTACTTCGACTACGCTCAGCATAAACTTCACTTACGTGAAAGCATATAAAAACTCCTTTAAAAAATCATATTCATTTATAACTAGTTGTCAGGTGATTAATAATGAGGTCTTACGTCTTATGTCTAATAGCGAAGCGGTCTTATGTCTTAGTCGGATACGACTAATCAAAAAATAGTTTCGTGTGTGGTATCTGTAAAGAGCTCTAGAAACTTCATGCCTCGATACGAATTCCCTCTTTCATTAAGTTTTGGGCTCCAAACACTAATCGTATACGTATTTGGAAGTACAGCTACAATACCGCCACCCACGCCACTTTTACCGGGCAATCCCACTTTGTAAGCAAACTCGCCAGCCTCATCATAAAACCCGCAGGTTTGCATAATAGCATTCACACGTTTCGACTGAGAGCGTGTTAAAATTTCTTTATTGGTGATTAATTGCTTACCGCTATTTGCCAAGAAACCAAACGTTTTAGAAAGTTGACAACACGTCATTTCTATGGAAGAAAGATAAAAATACAAATCAATGACTTGGTCGACATCATTTTTGATATTACCAAAAGACTTCATAAAATTGACCAATGCAACATTGCGATACCCATTTGATTTTTCGGACTGCGCAATGGTTTCTGAGAAGTTGATGCTATCATTATTTGCGACGTCTCTTATGTACCCAATCAATTCGTTTTTAGGGTCTTTTAAATGACTACATAAAATATCACAAACCACAATAGCACCTGCATTAATTAATGGATTACGCGGAATCCCATTTTCTGACTCTAATTGTACCAACGAATTAAAAGCCGATCCAGAAGGCTCAACATCGAGCCGTTGCCAGATGGTGGTATCTCCCAATGATAAAGCAAAACTCAGTGATAACACCTTTGCGATACTTTGTATAGAAAAAGGAATATGTGCATCTCCAGCAGTGTATTGAGTGCCGTCATTTGTAGTAATACACACGCCAAAATGAGCAGGGTCTACTTTGCCTAATTCTGGAATGTAGGTAGCAATGGCACCTTTGTTTTCTATACTCAGAATATGAGCATAGGTGTCTTCTATTATTTTATGACAATCCATAGTATCTAAAGTCTTACGTACTCGATATGTTGTAGTACTTCTCAAATATAAGAATTAGGAAAGCACCTAATGTATACGCCAATAGATCTTTCCAGTCAAATGTACTCCCAAGTATAGTTTTTGCAATCTTGTTCTCAGAGAGCCCTACCAATTCTATAAAAGAGGTGGCTTGAATGGCTTCAACGATATACGCAAATAACAATACACCTATAATAGCTTTTAGATAGCTAAAAGAAGTAAAAGCGCGTACAAAGCAGTATACCAATATCACGACAAGTAGATCGCCTATAAATGGGCGGATAATACGATCGTCTACATACAGTGCAATGCATACTTCTATGATCAGAAGTATGCAAAATGCAAGTGCATATGTTACTTTAAATTTCATTTTTATTATTTTAAAAATAATTAGACTTAGATATAAATCATTTCTCCCTTTGGGAGAAACAGGAATGAGGGATTAACTAAGCGCATTAGTATCTTTTTTAGTTTGAGTGAGAGATGTATACCATAGATAAAACAAACTTGTAATACCTGCATACCCAAAGGTAACAATCCATGTTTGTGCGTATGTAAAAGGATGTCGTATGCGCATGAGAATATCTTCAAAGAGCCCCATCGGATTCTGTAAAATATCCCAACTATTCCATCGTAAAAACCGACCAAGATAGATGCCAAATCCGCATAAAA
>JBLHOX010000321.1:0-4438 GCA_047623725.1 Dokdonia sp.
ACTTCCCATCGTGTACAAATAAGACTTCTTTACGTATATCCAGTTGTGGGAATGTCTCACGCATTTTATCTATATCACTTGGAAACGTAGTTGATACGGTCTCATTTAAAAGACCTGCTTTAGCCAACACAAAGGCGCCATCACAATGCGATGTCATATATAGAGCGTCTTTATCTATTTTTTTTACAAAATCAATCATTGCTTTGTCATCAAGATCAGTATCTAAGTGATGCTCTGCGCTTGGTACCACAAGAATATCAATGTTAGGAAGATCTGCGGCTGTATAATCAAAGTCGGGTAGGAGGTACATCCCTTCAAACGTACGAATAGGATTCAGTGTATTTGCGACCAAAAAGACATTCATCTGTTTGATGTTTTCTCGATACTGTGTATGTTGGAAAATATCAAAAGGGGCTGTGAGTTCTGTATTATAGGTGCCATCCATGATTAGAAATGCGACATTGTATCGCCCTTCCTTTAATTCTGGTTTTGCTTTCGTACTTCGACTTTGCTCAGCATAAACTCCAGCGGACACCGGATCTTTAGAACTGTCTAGACTATCTTTTGTTTGATCTATAGAAATTCCTCCTTTAGAATTGTCTCCACAAGAAACTATAGAAAATGTTATTAAAAATATAAGTATGTATTTCATGTGTCTGATTTTGGTTTTAAAGATACAGGTTCTTTTTTCATATAATGTTGTGCTAGGTATAGTAATAACCATGCAATAAGGGTAAGTATAGCAAGAAAATACCAAGTAGATTTAAAGCCAAAGTACGCTGTAATCTGCATTCCGCTATTATGTCCAAATATATGAGCTACAGAAAATGACATTGCATATAAGCCCATATAAGCGCCTTGTTTTCCTTTTTTAGAACGGTTAAGAGCAAACTTATTACTAAAAGGAAAAGAGATCATTTCGCCTATGGTCGCTACGATCATTCCTATGATCACAATGCCCACCCAAGATTCCCATAAGAGTAATAAAAAACTGATTCCCGTAAGAAGAAGTCCTGCAATGGTGTTATTGATATTAGACCAACTTTTACGATCCATCCAAGCGATAATAGGCATTTCTAAGATCACAATCAAGATACCATTCATCGCTAGAACAAGTCCAATAGAACCTTCTCCTAGTTGGTGTATTTCTTTATAAAATAATGGCACCGTCGAAAAATATTGAACGAATATAACACCAAATAGCGCGAGTGCTATTAAGAATAATATATAAGGTAGATCCTTTTGAGGTGGTAACGGATTCTCTATTGGTATTTCTTTGTCTAGCTCTTTTACTTTGCGAGGGTGTAACACTTGTGTCATTAAAACCGCAGCAAGTATACAGGTAATGCCATCTACATAAAATAACGCTTCATAACTCATGGTTGCAATGAGAAGCCCTCCCAAAGCAGGTCCTACCGAAAATCCTAGGTTAATAGCAAGTCTGATCAAGGTAAGTGATCTTGTTTTATTCTCAGGTTTTGAGTAGGCACTTAGTGCTACAAAAAAAGCAGGGCGTCCCATATCGGCTACAGCGATAAGAATAAAGAAGGAGAAGCATAACGTCCAAAATTCTTGCACGTGCATCACCCATAAAAAATTAATCCCCGTAAAGATGAGACTTAACAAGATGACTTTATAGTACCCTATACGATCACATAATTTACCTCCTGCCCAAGAACCAGTTAAAGAGCCTAGTCCATACGCAGTCATAATCCATCCTACATCAGATTTTGTAAATTCTAATCCTTCTTGTAGGTATAGTGATAAAAATGGAATCACCATGGCTCCCGTTCTATTGATCAAAGTGATCAAAGAAAGCCACCAAATCTCTCTAGAAAGACCTTCAAAAGCTTTAATATAATTGCGCAGCATGAGTTTCATAATACAAGGATTTTAAATGGTATATATATCCTGCGCCGGCTTTACAAAATAAAAAGTCCGACGCTAGGGTCGGACTTTTTATAATTGTTACTCGTTATATTTATATAGCGACAATACATAGCATCCGACTGTGGTGAACCCACTTTTGCGATCTACAATATGTATTGACTAGTTTCATTTTCTCTATTTGATACCCCAAAACTAAGTAAAAAATGTACTTGGTTTTTATTTTATGGGAATAAAATATTTAAATACAACTACTTTATAATGATTTTAAATTAGTCGTGTCCGACTAAGACATAAGACCGCTTCGCTGTTAGACATAAGACGTAATTGTTAATCATTTGAAAACTAGCTGTAAATAAATATGTTTTCTTTACCTCCACCTAAGATACTGATGTCAAAGACAAGCAGGGTTTATTTATTAAAAGTCTGTGTAACACCTACTATATATAGCCTTAATAGATTTATATACATTTTAATCGGACACTAGTAATTTTAAATAAAACCTCCTTTTTAATAATTACATCAAAAAGGAGGCGTGTGATTGTTTAAACTACATTTTATAAAGTGTTAGTTCTTTACAAACTTTGTTGTTTTAATGGCTTCTCCTTTAGTATTTAGAATTTCTAAAATATAAATTCCTCTATCTAAAGAACTAAGATCCATCTGTAATTGATTGGATGTAACTTCTTGGTTATAGACTTCATATCCATATATGTTATGAATACGGACAGACTTCATAGATAAAGTTTTTGATACCTCTTTTACTGTCATATTATTTTTAACGAGTGTAGGATATACTAAGAAATCTATTGAGTTTCCTTCTTTAGGAGTTTCTGTTTCATTTTTGAGACCTCCAGTAATTGTACCCCAAGGCGAAGGACAATATGAAGAGATTGTAGGATCTACTTGCAAACTGATATATCCACCATCTGGTTCATAAATACCACTGAAGATTTCGATAGCATTTCGGGCTCTAAATTTGATTTTTGCATCATCTATAATAGAATTATTAATCAAATGAATTTTATATGGGGATGTTTCTAGTTTATAAAACCATGGTCTATATAACATTCTGTTTTTAACTTTTACGATCCCGTATGTATCTGACATATCTTTAGCCATACGAACCGCTTCATAAGCATCGAGACGACCAGCGCCAAGTCTTCCATAATATTGACTATTTTGTGGAAGATGATCTATCTTGACAGCGGTGAGCTTTAAAATAGTTTCTACTTCTCTAGTATCGATACAATAGTTTACAGAATGCATCAATGCGATGGTTCCTGCAACGATAGGAGCACTTAACGAAGTTCCTCCATACCCGGTTCTTCTATAATCATCTTTCCAAGGATCATTATGGTCAGGATCTCTAAAAAGAACAGGCGTTGGATAATAGGCAGGTACTACAATGTCTACAGAATCATTATGTTGATGTGACTTTACGCCTCCTAATTCAGACACATAAATATCATGTACATCTTTCCAGTTGTCATAAGCAACCAGCGTACTTCCTATCGCATGTTTATTTCCTACTGTAGATACAGAAATTACGTTTTTGTAAGATGCTGGTAAGTAATACTCATCTTGATCTCCCGTAAGACCTGAGCCTCCATTTCCAGCTGCAAATACGACAGTGACTCCTAGATCGTCTATATCATTAACGATTGCTTGTTGTGCTATGAAATAAGGAGCTGTGGTGTCTAGACTAGATCCATAGCCGCTTCCAAAACTTCCATTTACTACCTTAGGTTTAATCTCATATTGAGCAAGCCCTAATAGGTTAGAAACAAGTAATCCTCGCGCTCCAATCATTTTAGTTTTATATCCTATGGCTGTCACTCCCAAATCGTTGTTTGTAGCTGCTGAAGCAAACCCTGCGACATAATTTCCGTGAGAACCGTATTGATCATTATAATTAGGGAGTCCTCCTACAAATTCTGATGCTAAATCTTCATGTCCAGGATCTAAACCTACAGAGATACCACCATCATTAGCGTTACCTGCATCAAAACCTTGATCTGCGATACCAATGACCACTTGAGACCTACCCTTTGTAATAGCCCAAGCTTGACGAGCTCGTATCATTCTTAAATCATTTTGCTCATACTCATCAATGGTATTACTAATGTTTACATTATCGACTAAGTCTGGGTTTTCCCAATCATTAGGTGTAAATGACACGGGTTGATCTGTACGTATATCTGAGGTGTTAAATATGTTTTTTTCTTTAAAAGAAGTATTTATAGGAGAAACATCAGGAATAATATTGGTTTCTAAAGGTTCATATTCTTCTTCTTTTTCTACAGATTTAAAATAAGAGGGGAAACGTCTTACGAGTTCATCTAAATTATCTGTAGGTCCTACATCAATAATATATTTATTGCGCAACTGACTATTTGAAGATGTGCTGAAAAAATCATAAAACCCTTTTATAGTATATGTACTCAATATCTGATTGATATTTGTAGCGTTTCTTACTTTGTTATCAACCATGAGTACGACTCCTGTAGCTGTTTTAGAAGCTATTTCAGGCACATACGCTTGATTAGGT
>JBLHOX010000322.1:0-4418 GCA_047623725.1 Dokdonia sp.
TGTACGCTTTCGCGAAAGCGGAAACTGGACAGATGACACCCTCCTCTTCCTAAGTTAATACGTACTTGGTTATAATCTCCTTGTGCATCTAGACTTGCCAATGTTGAATACACATCAAGGGTAAGCCCCTCTGGAAGTGTTATTTCTAAAACAATAGACAAAACTTTATGCGCAGATAATTTATCGTTAAAAGGAATAAAATCTGGCGTGCGACCTGTGGTAATTTTTAAAACTCCATCTACAATCTCCGTATGAAGTAATACGCTTTCAAAAGTTTCGCCCTCTATCTGAGTGTATATCGCTATTTGATCTGTTTGAGCTGTGGTGAGTTTAATCTGAAAAATGTAATCACTCTCTATAAATAGCGTGTGAGTATCGCTTACATCATACGTTTTAAATAGTTTTTTTTGTGCAAACAGGTTGCCTGAAAACACAACTAACAGTATGAATAAAGAATAATATTTCATAAAAAGCGCCCCGAAGGACGCTATTGTATTTTTAGCTTTGCATATTCTTAGCTTCTATGCTAAGTGTAGCGTGTGGCACTAGTTTTAATCGTTCAGGATTAATAAGTTTTTTTGTCACACGACAAATACCGTACGTTTTATTATTAATACGCGTAATGGCATTTTTAAGATCCCTAATAAACTTTTCTTGTCGTATGGCAAGCGCACTATTAGCCTCTTTACTCATGGTGGCACTTCCTTCATCAAAAGATTTGAATTGAGGAGAAGTATCATCTGTACCATTGGTACCATCATTAAGATAAGCACTCTTGATTAATTCTAAATCGCGTTGTGCTTTTTCTATTTTTTCTTGAATGATTATGCGAAATTCTTCTAACGCAGCATCATTATACCTTTTTTGTCCTTTTGTATCTTCCATACTTGCTATTTTGATATGGTTAAATATGTTATTATGTTATCAAAGCTTATTTCAAGCCCATTTGTTATTTTTTCTACTACTTCTAGAGAATCTGCCAGTGTCTCTGCTTTAATATATGCTGCATTGTCTATAACCGTTTGCGCAATAAGCGGCTCTTGTTGTAAAACAATATGTATACGATCTGTAACTTCAAAACCAGAGTCTTTACGTAGATTCTGAATACGATTTACCAATTCTCGTGCCACCCCTTCTTTACGAAGCTCTTCTGTGATCGTAACGTCTAGTGCTACCGTCATTCCATCTTGACTTGCAACTAACCAACCATCTATATCTTGAGAAGAAATTTCTACATCAGCGGATTCTAATGTAGTCATTTTTCCATTAATTTCTAGCTCAATTTTTCCATCACGCTCAATTTTTGCAATTTCATTAGCCCCAAAACCTCGTACTTCATTAGCAATCAGCTTCATATCTTTTCCAAACCGAGGGCCTAAAACTTTAAAATTAGGCTTAATTTGTTTAACCAAAATGCCAGAATCATCACTTATAAGCTCAATCTCTTTAACATTTACCTCCGATTTTATAAGATCTGCAACGGCGAGAATCTCTTCACGATCTGTCTCTGACAATACAGGAATCATAATACGCTGTAATGGTTGGCGTACTTTGATTTTCTCTTTAGCACGAAGTGATAATACTAGTGAACTAGCCGTTTGTGCCTTTTCCATCTTGTGTTCTAACGAGCTATTAATGTAATTAGTATCACTTTCTGGAAATTGTGACAGATGTATGCTCTCAAATTTTTCTTTTCCTGTAATTGCATTCAAATCTTTATAGAGTCTTTCCATAAAAAATGGTGCCACAGGAGCAGCAAGTTTTGCCACCTCAACAAGACACGTATATAATGTTTGATAGGCACTTATTTTATCTGTAGCATAAGATCCTTTCCAAAATCTTCTACGACTTAATCTCACAAACCAGTTAGATAGGTTTTCTTGTACAAAGGTATCTATCGCTCTTGTTGCTTTGGTAGGGTCATACTCAGCATAGAAGGTATCTACCCTAGCAATAAGTGTATGAAGTTCAGAAAGCACCCAACGGTCTATTTCTGGGCGTTCTTCTAGCGGTATGTCTGCTTCAGCATAGGTAAATTTATCAAGGTTTGCATACAGTGCAAAGAAACCATACGTATTGTAAAGTGTTCCAAAAAACTTACGTTTTACCTCTTCGATTCCTGCTAAATCAAACTTTAAATTATCCCAAGGATTTGCATTGCTTATCATGTACCAACGCGTTGCATCTGGTCCATAGGTTTCTAAGGTCTCAAACGGATCTACTGCATTGCCAAGACGCTTAGACATTTTCTGTCCATTCTTGTCAAGTACTAGACCATTAGACACGACATTTTTATAAGCAACATCATCAAAAATCATCGTGGCAATCGCATGTAGTGTATAAAACCATCCTCTTGTCTGGTCTACTCCTTCTGCTATAAAATCTGCCTTACGCCATGTATCTTCTACAAGTTCTTTATTTTCAAACGGGTAATGCCATTGTGCATACGGCATAGATCCTGAGTCAAACCAAACATCAATCAAGTCGCTTTCACGGCTCATTGTCTGTCCAGAAGGTGATACTAAGGTGATGCGATCTACGACATTTTTATGAAGATCAACAAGCTCATAATTTTCTTCACGCATATCATCGGCAACAAATCCTTCAAAAGGATCGCTGTCCATAACGCCAGCATCTATCGCTTTTTTGATCTCTTCTTTCAATTCTTTTATAGAACCTATGATGATCTCTTCTTTCCCATCTTCGGTACGCCAGATAGGTAATGGAATTCCCCAAAAACGGCTACGAGATAAGTTCCAATTATTAGCATTAGCAAGCCAGTTTCCAAAACGTCCTTCCCCTGTTGCTTTAGGTTTCCAGTTGATACCGAGATTAAGCTCGTGCATACGATCTTTAAAATCGGTTACTTTGATAAACCAAGAATCTAATGGGTAATACAAAACAGGTTTATCTGTACGCCAACAGTGTGGATAACTGTGTACATACTTCTCTACCTTAAAGGCTTTATTTTCTTCCTTTAAACGGATCGCAAGCTCAACATCCATCGATCTTTCTGGAGCTTCACCATCATTATAGTATTCGTTTTTGATATACTTATTTCCAAACTCTTTAAGCTCATGGCGAAACTTTCCTTGTAAATCTACTAGTGGAACTAAGTTGTCATTCTCATCTTTGATTAATAACGGCGGAACTTCTGGAGAAGCCAGTTTTGCCACCATAGCATCATCTGCTCCAAAAGTAGGCGCTGTGTGTACAATTCCTGTCCCATCTTCTGTGGTCACAAAATCTCCTGCAATCACTCTAAAAGCATCTTGAGGATTATCGTGCGGTTGTACAAAATCAAATAATTGCTCGTATCGTAATTCTAAAAGATCGGCTCCTTTAAATTCACGTGTTAGTAGGTATGGGATCTTCTTATCGCCCTCTTTATATGTTTCTAAGTCCGCTTTCGCGAAAGCGGTATCACCTCCAACTTCATAAAACTTACCAGAAAATTGCTTCCCTACCAATGCTTTTGCTAGAATCACTTTGATAGGCTCAAACGTATATTGATTGTACGTCTCCACAAGAACATAATCGATCTTCTTTCCTACAGTCAATGCCATGTTAGAAGGCAATGTCCAAGGCGTTGTCGTCCAAGCAGTGAAATAAGTGTGTCCATCTGCCAATTCTTTTGCCAGTGGATTGGTCCCTTCTCCTGTTATTTTAAACTGAGCTACCACAGTAGTATCCGTCACATCGCGATAACATCCTGGTTGATTAAGCTCATGCGAACTTAATCCCGTTCCTGCTTTAGGAGAATAGGGTTGGATAGAGTATCCTTTGTATAATAAATCTTTATTGTAAATCTGTTTGAGTAACCACCAAACAGTCTCCATGTATTTGGACTTATAGGTCACATATGGGTCTGTCATATCTACCCAATAACCCATTTTTTCTGTAAGGTCATTCCAGATATCGGTATAACGCATCACGGCTTTTTTACAAGCCTCGTTATAGGCCTCTACCGTAATTTTTGTACCAATGTCTTCTTTGGTAATTCCGAGCTCTTTCTCAACACCAAGCTCTACGGGAAGACCATGGGTATCCCATCCTGCTTTACGTTTTACTTGAAAACCTTTCATGGTTTTGTAACGCGGGAAGATATCTTTGATCGTACGTGCAAGTACGTGATGCACCCCCGGTAATCCATTAGCAGATGGAGGTCCTTCAAAAAACACATAAGGTTTTGCTCCTTCACGCGTGGTGACACTCTTTTCAAACACGTTATTTTCTTTCCAAAAAGCAAGAACCTCATCGGCTACTTTTGGAAGGTTTAATCCTTTATATTCAGTGAACTTAGCGCTCATGGTATTTTCTTTTTAATAAGGGTGCGAAATTACGGAATTTGAAGGAGAAATTACAATTGATCGTAGTGTATACTATCAAATCTAAGAATCATAAAAAAGAAAAGAGGT
>JBLHOX010000323.1:0-4393 GCA_047623725.1 Dokdonia sp.
AATCTACAGGATTCTTCGTCTGTAAAATGTATCGCAAATGAAAATATATTCATAACCTATAATTGCTTAATTTAATCAAATATAGGCAATATTCCATAAAAATGGAATAATTACGGATATGCAAATTTTTTATTATTGGATGAAGCTTCATGAACAGCCTGCACTTCTTTATTTAGTAATTGTTTAAAACGCGCTTTATACGTTATGCGCTTTTTATATTGATAATACACGATCCCAATAGTTCCAATTAAAAGTGCAGACAATAGATAGATGATAGTAAATGATTCCTTCTTATTATCCTGAAGCTTCCCTATAATTTTCTCTTTTTCAATGATTAATTGTTGTGTGTCATATTCTGCAACAATTTTTTTATTTAAATATATTTCATCGTTATATAAAACACTATCCAATGCTATTAATCTAGAAATATAAGCGAGTTGCTTATTAACATCCGCTTTTTCTTTATAGTGATTAATAAGTATTTCGTAGGTTTCTCTGAGTTTAGGTAGAATGTATGTGTCTTCAATAAAAATGGTATCTACTTTTTTAAATAGGTGTAAGGCTTCATTTTTCTTGTCTAATTGTAAATACGATTTTCCAGCATAAAAATATCCAACAGCACTATTCTGTTTGTCTTCAATATTTTCAAAATACGTAGTCGCTTTCAGAATACTATCTAAAGATCTCAAATAACGCTGCTCATGATATTGAGTAACGCCTTCATTTAAAACAAAATGAAAATAATTTGACTCATTGTTCATCCTTTTAGATTCTTGTACTCCGAGTTTATTATAATAGGAAGCAGAGTCTAATTGTTTTAATTCATTAAAGGTGTTTGCTAAGGCAAACATATACGTTAAATAGTCTTCATCTTTAATAGTGGATCTATCACGTTTAATTTTTTGATAATTTTCAGAGTGTAGTTCTAAAGCTTCCTCATGAAGTCCGATTTTATGTTTTAAAATACCGACATAGTAATTGCTCTGTAAAAGCAATGCTTCATTAGGATATAATCGAGCATATTTATTTGCTAACAAGTAATTGTCTAATGCATTTTTAAAATTAAAATGGTTATAAAAATGACTTCCTCTTAGAATATACCCAGAAACAGGATAATGTTTATTCGGATTGATTTTAGATAAAAAAATGATGCTATCGGAATGCTTCATCTTTTTATCTCCTTTGTAAATACGTAGCGCTGCTATATGATGCCCCTTTACAAGCTGTGATGTGTCTTTTTCTCTTTTAGCTTTTTCTATAAAAAATTTGAGATACGCTTCGTTTTCTTGAACGTCTTTTGCTTCAAGACATTTTTCAATGAGTTCATCAAAGCTTTTATTAAAATCATTTTGAGCAGATGAAGCGAATGACATACATAATAAAAAAGCGATAAGGCAAGCTCTACTTACATACGATAAAACCCATTTTTTTCTTTTAAATTTTATGTGAGCGTGCATTATTTTAAAGCTAGTGCCTGAGTTCTGCAATTGGTAAGTGTACAACCAAATATACAGATTTAAACACAACCATAATGGCAATAATCATTGACTCTACACTAAAAAAAGAGAACTCAGGGATAGTGTTACATTCATGAATAGGGGGCTATATATTCATAAATGTAACAAACCAATTATTTGAAATACAATGAATTATAATTTTATTTATGACTGCAAAATATCATAGCGCTATCCGAAAAGCTATTAAATAGAGTAGGAAAAACTAAAATCAATTCATTATGAAACAACCAAAATTTCTCATGGTACTCCTTATTACAGTTTTCACCTTAAGTTCATGTTCAGATGAAAACATAACACCTCAAGAAGATACTGTAGAGAATACTACTGTCAGAGCATCTGCGCCTAAACCAAGTCTTGTGAATTATAATAATGGGTGTGCTAATGGGCCTCAGGTAAAGCTTAAATTTAAGCATTGCCAGAACTATGCTACTTTTTATGTTAACGTCTTTAATTCAAGCGGGACGCATGTATATTCTTGGCCAGTTGATAATCCACTTTTAAATTTTAATGTCACAAAGAGTATTGGGTCTTCTCCATTTATATTTCCTGACGGTACGACAACCTGTTCCTTATTAACAGAGGGACAAACCTATTATTTGAAAGCTGGTATATATGATACAATGGCATCAGTGCCTCTTTCAGATAGCTTCTATATACCCTATTCTGGTTGCGAATGTTAAATAAAAACGAATCCAAAAATCAAATAATAATAGTATGAAAACATCAAAATTATTAATGCTTGTAGCACTTATATCTATCATGATAATTTCGTGTTCAAAAGAAGAGATTACAACAGATATTGATGTTAGCACTGAGGCTAACGTAATAGAAGATACTTCAAAAAGTCGTGCTCAAATAGGCATCTCGCTTCTAGGCACTACTGCAGTATGCGACAGGCTTGGATCAAGAATAGAAGTGCATTTACAGTATATAGGTACTGCAACTTATAATTACACCGTATATGTTGATGTATTTGAGGCAGATGGCATTACTTTAATAGATACATGGGATGTAAATAACTACAACGACCAATCTCAATTGGATGTAACTATTGGTAATCCCAACAATCATAAATGCTGTTCTATACTTGATCCTGGCACAGATTATTTAATTCGTATTAGATATAATACGACTGTTGCAAATCTACAACCAACAGCAACAGAACTAGATTACTTTTGTACTCTTGGAGGTATTATAGGGTAAGGCACTAATTTTATAAAGGGTTGCTTTTTAGGCAACCCTTTATCGTTTTTAAGACGATACTATTTTGTAGTGACGTTTTATATAGTGGATAATCGTAAGAAGATAATTATTCGATAGACGCTAGGTAATCTATAATCTCCTGTTGCTTATATTTTTTTGCATAATCTAAAGCAGTCTTTCCATTAGGAGCCACTTTTTTTGCTTTCGCTCCTTTTTCTACAAGTGCTTTAAGCATTTCTAAATGACCATATTTAGCAGCATATTGTAAAGCAGATTTACTCCCGCAATTTGTTTCTAAATCTATTTTTTCTTGAGAAAGTAAATCCTTAAAAATAGCATTGTTCTTAAATTTTATACTAATCGCAAGGAGCGTATATGAATTTCCTTTTACATCAAAGCATTCATTAATTTGTTCAAGATCCATATGATTTTTTAATGCAGATACATTGTCATTTTTGAAAGCCAAATACATGTCTTTAGTGAGTTCTTGCGCATTGGATACTGTAATAATGCTTTGAGATTGCGTTTTTGAATCGCTAGAATTTCATGCGATTCTTTATCTGAAGTGGCTCTTTTGTAGGTAATCATAGATGTTAAACAGTTAAGTCATTTTCTGTTTGTAACTCAATGCCTTTCTGGAATACTTTTGCAATGATAAAAAGAATAGCCGCAAGAAATAAAAATTCTTTACCACTCAAAGTTAAATCAATCTCATATACTTTTGTTATGATACGTTGACCGCCCAAAGTTAAATCAGCTTCAAATCCTTTTTTTATCAAACGTTGGCAGTATTGGTCTGCAATAATTGAAATGATCCCACAAACTAATGCATAATGACTAATTTTTGAGATAAGAACCGCTGTAGCTTTTGTGAAAGGATGTCT
This sequence comes from Dokdonia sp., assembly GCA_047623725.1. Taxonomy (GTDB): domain Bacteria; phylum Bacteroidota; class Bacteroidia; order Flavobacteriales; family Flavobacteriaceae; genus Dokdonia. Next base: position 3,605 of record JBLHOX010000323.1, read on the forward strand.
TAAATTTCCTGTAGTTGCTATTTTTATAACAAGGTATGCAATATAGGCTTGCAAGCTTACGACAGTGATTAAGAGAGAACCTACACCCATAAATGCTCTTATGTCTGTTGTGCGAAGTTTAAAAAGATCAAGACCTAGGTATATATTTCTAGCTCTTTCAGGATATAGAGAACCCAATCCAAAATTAAATAATAATACACCTGCTGTAATTAAAAGACTAATAAAGACTACCCCAAATATAAATTTTAAGATACTTATAAGTTGTTGTGTTTTCATACTATGTAGATTAATGATTGATTGTGATGATGTTATTCTTCTGTGTATTCTAGAATGTCTCCTGGCTGGCAGTCTAATGCCTTACAGATAGCTTCTAATGTTGTAAAGCGTACCGCTTTTGCCTTTCCAGATTTAAGTATGGATAGATTTGCTGTCGTAATACCAACAATCTCGGCGAGTTCCTTGCTTTTCATCTTGCGCTTGGCAAGCATAATATCTAGGTTGATGATGATTGGCATAGCTTATATCGTTAAATCATTTTCTTCTTTAAGAATTTTGGTATCTGTAAAAACCGTACTAAATAATTGAAGGAATAAACCTATAATGATAAGAAATAGAAAGCCTAGAATAGTGTCATCTATTCCTACCCAAAGTTCTTTTTTAAATAATAGTTTTTTTGTTAGATAAATGATAATCATCCCAATTCCAGATAGTGTTAACAATTGACCACTCTTTTTAAAATTAGAAATTACATGAACAGAAAAATAATCTCTGTTAATCAAAGGACGGATG
>JBLHOX010000324.1:0-4378 GCA_047623725.1 Dokdonia sp.
TAATTTTCTGACCAAATTTATATGTGTACAGTAACCTATATTCCTAAAGGAAATTCTAATTTTATTCTAACCTCAAATCGTGATGAAGCCGTCGGTCGTACTACGTTAGTACCTGACTTTTATGATGTAGATGGAGTAAAAATGTTATTTCCTAAAGATGCTGTTGCTGGTGGATCCTGGATTGGGATTTCTGAAAAGAATAGTATGATTTGTTTACTTAATGGAGGTTTTGAAAACCATGTTAAAGTAGAAAATTACAAAATGAGCCGTGGTGTTGTTGTGAAAGAGCTTCTAAAAGCTGATAATTTGAGTGCTGCGATTGATGATTTTGATTATAAAGGAATCGAACCATTTACGATTGTAGCCATCGACTGGAGTTTGAAATTAAAAGCTACAGAATTAGTATGGGATGGAAACAAAGCTCATATCACTGTATTGCCAGATACACCAAAAATATGGTCTTCATCTACCTTGTATGATGCTGCCATGAAACAAAAACGGTACGATTGGTTTGATGCATTTTTAAAGGAAACTACTTTTGACGCTAGTGATATGTACGATTTTCATACCACAGCGGGCGAAGGTGATAAAAATGTAGACGTACGTTTGGACCGTGGACTTCTTAAAACGGTAAGCGTAACACAAGTAGAAAAAACAAGTGATAATTGTGCAATGACCTATTCTGATTTGCAAAAAGGCGAGGTGCATCGTACCGAATTTGATACTGTAACAGTTTGAAATACAATGGTAAAATAATTGTTTTAGCTTTTCCAGACACCTTTGTAAAAATGTCTGACGAGTTGATGTGTAAGCTACTGCCTCTTGTAGGGCTAGGAACTCGTACGCATATCAAAGCAGGACATGCCGCACTGGTTCTTATAGAGAATGCAACAGGGAATGCTTTTTATTATGACTTTGGACGTTATATCACTCCAGAGGGCTTAGGAAGGGTAAGAGGTCCTGAAACAGATGCAGAATTAGAAATTCCTTTCAAAGCAATAGTAAAGAATACGATGCTTGCGAATCTAGATGAGTTTTTACTTTGGCTAGATGCACACCCCGAAAAAACACATGGTTCAGGAAGATTAGTCGCTTCTTTAAATGAGCATGTGTGTTTTGAAAAAGCACAGGAGTATATTACAAAACTACAGGAACAAGGAAGTATTCCTTATAGAGCTTTTGGAAACATAGGCAGTAATTGTGCGCGTTTTGTCACAGAAACGATACTTTCTTCTACAGAAGAAAGGCATGTTATTAAAGCGCTTAATCATAATAAAAAATTTACACCGAGTACGGTGGGGAATGTAGAAAAAAGTGCCTCTGATAAAGTATACCATGTTTATCAAGGTGTTATTTCTGATTATAACTCGACAGCCTTACGAGAAAATTTGACCAATTATTTTGATAAGAAAGTGCCAAAATCCCATCTTCAAGATGGTAAAGACGATGTAGAAGTGCCAGAAGGAGCGCAACTTTTAACAGGTATAGGAAGTAGTGCTTGGTTTTATTTAGAAAAATCAACTAAAAATCAGGTTCTTATTACTAGGTATACAGAAGCAGGTATTCCTGATTGTAAAGGGGCTGCTGAAATCCCATCTGGGTTTGATATTGCCAGTGCTTATAAGTTTGTGTATGATAGCAACTGTGCGTATTGCACTATAGAGCAGGCTGGAAAAAAATATAGATTTGATTTAACTAAAAAAGAGATTGCTTCTAATTCAGAGCAAAAGGAGCACTTAGTTTAAAGGTTGGGATTTTCACTCTAAACTTTTTTGTCGTTGTAAAATTTACCATATGATAATATCCTTGCATAGCTCCAAAAGGAGAAGTAAGTAAACAACCAGAACTATACGTATGTTTTTCACCTGGCTTTAAAACAGGTTTTTTCCCAATGACACCTTCACCATCTACAATTTCAGTAGCGTTTAAAGAATCGTAAATCTTCCAGTGACGTGCCATTAATTGAACAGAATCTTTACTTTGATTTTCAATAGTGACGCGGTATCCAAAGGCAAAGTGCATTTTATAGTTTTTATAAAACGTGCCTTCAAAGGTAGTTTCTACCGAAATTTTAATGCCTCTTGTTACCTGTTGTACCATCTTGTTTTAATAAAAAGCTGCTGTTAGTGCAAAGAATATCAACGCAAATATTGATGTTGATATCATGAAAACAATATTTAAAAATACAAATTTTATTAATGTAATAACGCGGTTTTGTTTATAAAAGTTTCTTAATGCCTTATAAAAATAAAATGGGCCTATCAATGCGAGCATTATGCCAGCGACCAAATTTTGTGTTGTGAGCAGTAAATCAGGGATTAATGAGATTAATAAAATGACAAAAATCCAACTAAAAATATGAAAAATAAAGACCAAGTGTTCCATGTAATTTGCTCTTTTTTTGGAGTAAATAAACCAAAAGAATATGGCAAAAATAGGAGCGAAAAAGAATAAAAAGAAAGGGGTTTTTGAAGCTAGATAATTTGCAAAACGGATTGGATTTTTTTCTACTCTCTCAATGACTTCATTTTTGTCGTATAACCAAACATTTGTTTTTGTTTTTTCATATTTAAGACTATCTAGCGCTATGCTTGCATTAGTGATATCTCTTACTTTATAGAATTCTCTAAACAATTCAAATTTTCTAAAAAAGCCTCTAACATTATTTAAAGTGTCTACATCTTTTTGAGCTATGTATTTATACCCTAATGAATCTTTTGCTTTTGCATTTGCAGCTCTTTTTCTTTTTGTTTCCTTTTTAACGTCTTCAATAGCTGCTTTTATCTCTTCGTTAAATTGTACAGGGACGCCCTCTATAGTAGGGATGGAATCTTGTAATGCTTGATCTATGACTTGAGTTGCTTCCTCATTAATAGCATTGATATTTGTTTTGGATAAATCAAGATCATTCTCATTAAAAAAAGAGAGGGATCCTATTATGATAAAATAAAATATACTGGCACTTAGAAAAAATCGAAACGGGTTTGCATAATGAAAGCGTTTTCCATCTACATAATACCTTGTAATGGTTCCTGGTTTAAATAATAAATCCTTTAATGTGTGTCTAAAACGAGAATCATATGTGAAGACACTTAAAACAAATTCATTAAAAAAATCTCTAAGTGTGAGTCGCTTTGTAGTGTTGATTTGTCCGCAATAAGCACAAAAACGATCGGTAAGATCAAGCGGGTGCCCACAGTTGAGGCATTCTACCCCACGGTGTTTTATAGCTTTACGGCTATTTGTTTTTATCGAAGTTTCCTCCATCCGATAAATATAGGAGTTTTACGTTAATTAGTAATCACAGAAGAGTTACTACTTCCCACACCTACTAATTCATCAAAGCGACCTCCTGGACGACGATAATATACTAAAATTTGATAATCGTTTTCAGTTTGCCAGTAATTACCACTTATTGATTTTTCTCTATTAATAGTACCATCTGTATTAACTAAGACATATTTGTAATTGTAAAATCCTTGTTTTAAGAGCATGGGAAGCTCGTATATGTATTTTTTTGAATTATAAACAAGTTGTGTAGATTCACTAATGGTATAATTATTAAAATTACCATACACATGAATTTTTTGACCTTCGGCTACTTTTGGATGATCCAAACTAAAATGAACCCAAGCATATTCAGCTTCAGACCTAGGCGTCCTTCCTTGTAATGTCGTGATGACAAAGTTTCCGTTAATATCTGGATTGAATGTGTAAGGAATATCGTAACGGGAGGCATTGGTGTATAGATAATTGTGGTATAAACTCTTGAGTTCTATACGACGTACGGCGGCAGTAGCACCTCGTATATCTTTGTTTTCAAAATTATAAAACTCGTTTCCTGCCCAGAAAGCCGTCTCTTGATCGTAGCGATATTCTAATTTATTACCTATTGTAAATTGAGGAACAATGCCTGTGATAGCGTTTTTTAAGTTGTTGTTCTGTAAAATAACAATCTTAACATTTTGTCTTGGGTTGATAATGAGTTGATCGCCTCCATCTACAAAAAAGCGAACGACCTGTTTTGTTCCCACATAATCGAGGTTTCTAGATCTTTTAATCTGAACACCAACGGCAAGCTGAGGATTGTAAATCATAAATTTTCTTGAAAACACGAGATCTCCTTCCTCATTATGAATACTCATTAAATAGTTTCCAGTTTTAGTAAGTCCTTGCGTAAATTTATTAGGAACTTGTATTTGATAGTTAGAGTATAGTTGTAATGTGGCAACAGAGTTTTCGATATCTAATATCCGGACGTTGTCCATGCCTCTCATAAATTCAGAACGAGCTAGTTTACTAGGAGACCAATCTGCATCGTGATGTGTGATTTTGTAATAATAATCATGCTCATCTCCAATAATATCATCAAAACTTA
>JBLHOX010000325.1:0-4306 GCA_047623725.1 Dokdonia sp.
TTAACCAAAAATACACTTTTGCAAAGTGTTATGAAAAACTCTCCGTTTTTCAAACTTTTCAGCTAAACCCCGAGGCAGAGCCTCGAGGAATTCTTTAGATTAAATGGATTAGAAAATTTAAATTTCTTTAAAAATGAACTAGAAAAAGAAATTTTCACTGATTACTCAGTGTTCAATTATCAAATTGTGGAATTACCTAAAATTGATGTTTGTATTTCAGGTCCTTTAACAATTTATGATAAAAATAATCCATTAACTGAAACTCTTGATTCAGACGGTAATTTTACAAAAAGTATTTTTGTTACAAGTATTCTAAATATTTTTCCAATTGAGGACAAGACTCTTGTTTTTATGGCTCAGCATCCCAATTATTTATGTAATTGGTCATCAGATTTGATTAACAAATTCTCAAACCAAAAGAAATCAAATTATAAAAAAATAATAAGCGATTTAATAACGACCCGATTTGAATTTTGGTGTATTTCTCCAAAACTATACGAATCAATTAAAAGGGAGAAGGTAAAAGAACTTCTTGAAATTTGGGAAAGTGAAGTGTTGAATCATGATTTTAATATAAACCATAATTTCAACTTTTTTGAATAAATACCAAGCCTAACAAAGTTTATTTTTAATTACTTCTTCAGTAGGCTTTCCTTCTGGTTTGTTTTCTTTTTCTAATTAAGAATTATACAATAAAACTAACCATAAACAAACATATTATCTATTACCTATCTTGTAAGTAATAGCCCATCACAAAAGAAGTAAAACCAAAACTCTTTTATATCTTAGCTACCTAACCTTTTTATATGAAAAATCAATTTATCTACGCTATTATCATGTGCTTATGTATCGCTACAACAGCGATCGCACAAGAGAAAATGTCCTCTTTTGATGGTAGTTCCATTGTATATCTAGATGAAGGAGAAGGTGACCCAGTCATATTAATACACGGTTTTATACAGGATGCTAGTTCTTGGAATGGTACTGCCATCAAAGAACAATTATTAAAAAATGGATATCGTGTCATCATCCCTGATTTACGAGGAAATGGATTTTCTGAAAAACCCAAAGACGAAAAAGGGTTTAAGGACAATGCAGAAGTAAAAGACCTTAAAGCACTATTAGATCATCTTAAAATCAATTCGATTACGGCTATAGGATATTCCAGAGGTGCTATTGTACTTGCCAAGTGGCTTACAGAAGACACCCGTATTCATAAAGCTGTTATGGGTGGTATGGGATTAGATTTTACAAATCGAGATTGGGACAGACGCATTCTATTTGAAAGAGCCTTTCTTGGATTAGATCCCTTAAATGAGATGACAGAAGGTGCTGTGAATTATGCAAAATCAAAAAAAGCAAATCTTGAGGTATTAGGTTGGTCACAACGCTATCAACCCGTAGCTTCAAAAAAAGCACTTTCAGAAATGAAAACGACTACCTTAGTGATTGCTGGAGATCAAGATACAGACAATGGAAATCCAGAAGAACTTGCAAATGTATTACCAAAAGGATCTCTTGTTATTGTATCTGGAGATCATAATACGACCTACAGAAAAGAACCTTTTGCTACGGCAGTGATGGCATTTTTAAAAGACTAACACACATACATAAAACAATCGTGAGATACTATCTGTTTTTAATTGTAGTAGGTATTTGCCAACTTTCGGTAGGGCAAGAAACCTATTATAATTTTCAAGATGAAATTTTTGACGAAGCACGCTTTCGCGAAAAGCTAAAAACGATTGAAACCCTCTACGGAGAACAAGGGAATTATAAATATACGACGGCTAGTTATAAAATACACTCCACAAAAGTACGTCAGGACTCTATCATTCAAAACGTAGAAGTGGTACTCTCTCAATCAAACTCAGCGCCATTAGATATTAACACAGGGGTACAACGTTTTATCAATACACCACTCCCCGATTTTGAGTTACAGAATCTTGAAGCGCATCTCAAAACAAATGCTGATTATAAAGGAAAAGTTACCTTAATCAATTTATGGTTTACGGCCTGCCCTCCTTGTATTACAGAGATTCCTTACCTCAACTATTTAAAAGATTCTTATCAAGATCAAGTGCATTTTGTAGCCATTACATTTGATACAAAAGATAAAGTAGATCGGTTTTTAACTCGAAAACCTTTTCATTTTGAGCATTTAGTAGATGCAACAACGTACCTTCATAAAGAATTGAATAACAATGCATTTCCTAAACTTATCCTGATAGATAAAAAAGGACATGTACGCTTTGTAGAAAATGGTGTCATCCTAAGCGGAAACACTTCTTCTCAACCAGAATCGGCTGTGACAGGTCTTAAAGAACAACTAGATTTCTTATTGAAAGAACAGTTATGACAGAAAAAAAAGTAGCCGAATATAGTCCGTTGGAAGAAAAATGGAACATCTACACGCATGGTTTAGGCTTTGTTTTGAGCGTGTTGGGATTAGGTTTTTTATGCTTTCGCGAAAGCGTAACCAGTACCTATACCATAAGCGCTATTGTATTTGGTCTGAGTCTTTGTATTCTATATTTTGCCTCTACCATCTATCATAGTGCAACATCTCCTGTACGAAGAACCAGATTACAGATTTTTGACCATGCCGCGATTTATATATTGATTGCGGGAACATACACTCCTTTTACACTGGTTACTTTACAAGGTGAGACGGGGACCATCATTTTTTGTATCGCTTGGGGAATTGCATTATTTGGGGTTATTCTTAAAATATTTTTTACAGGGAGGTTTGATGTTTTATCTACGATTCTCTATGTTGCTATGGGTTGGCTTATTGTTTTTGCCTACACGCCATTAGTAACCAATCTTCATCCTACGGGAATCCAATGGCTTTTTGGAGGCGGTATTGCCTATACAGTAGGTGCGATATTATATAGCATTAAGAAGATTCCTTTTAATCATGCTATTTTTCATGTCTTCGTTTTGATAGGTAGTTTTTGTCACTTTATGGCTATATACCGCTATGTTGGGCTACCCAACCATTAAAAGTAGTATTATCTGTTCGAGCGCAGTCGAGAACTTGCATTAACTGACTGATTTCCAATTAACCTTTCAAACCTCATCACGAAGTTCTATTACATAATCTGGGTTAAAATTCACCTTAAAAAATAACATATAAAAAAGAATGTCTAAAAAGTAGCATTGTCTGTTCGAGCGCAGTCGAGAACTTGCATTAACTGACTGATTGCCAATTAACCTTTCAAACATCATCACGAAGTTCTATTACATAATCTGGGTTAAAATTTACTTAAAAAATCACATATAAAAAAGAATGTCTAAAAAGTAGCTTTGTCTGTTCGAGCGCAGTCGAGAACTTGCATTAACTGACTGATTTCCAATTAACCTTTCGACTGCGCTGAAGGAGGCTTTTTCAAAGTAATTACTTTTTAATAAGTTGTTTTGTCACTTGCTGATCACCCGATTGGATGTGCACAAAATAAATACCATTAGCCTGTGTAGACAAATCAATACGAATCGTCTGACCAGACACATCTGGTGTATAGGTCGCTATACGTTTCCCCTGTATAGAATAGAGTGTTGCGCTAGTTTCTTGTGTAAAAGAAGAAGAACTCATACGCACCATATCTTGCGTAGGATTAGGATACACTTCCAAGTCTATAAAGGCCTCTTCTGAGACAGATAACGCCACATCTGAATCAAGGAAGTCTGGAATACCATTATCGTTAAGATCATCGTCTAGAGGCGATCCATTATTGTTATAATCTTCATGTATGGTAGGTATCGTATCACCATCGTCGTCATTATCTAGATAATTTTCTATCAGGTCATTATCGGTATCAATAAAATCTTGAGGGGCAAAACCTGCTCCTATGCCTTCTATTTCGATACTTGTGTTTACAGAATCACCGTCATCATCTTCATCTAGGTAGTTAGGAATATCATCTTCATCTGTATCATCATCGTCTAGATCGCCATTACCATTAAGATCTTCTTCTATATTGGGAATACCGTCACCATCGCTATCTGTAAAAGTACTTGAAAGGATGAGAAGGAAATCTCCGATTGCAAAACAGCCATTAACTATATTTTCTAATCGTACAAAAATAGTTTGAGGGTTCTGTGTATTGGTATACGCCATAGGCGTTACAATTGGGTTTGTATTATTTAATACATCATCCAGCGTTGTATGGTAGGTTAATACAAAATCTGTTGAATCTTGTGTCCCCAAAATTTGCGCTTCATTGATCGTAAGATCAAAAACTTCAAAACCATCATTATCGATATCATCGAGTACAAGATTAGGAATATCATCAATGATTGTAGG
>JBLHOX010000326.1:0-4304 GCA_047623725.1 Dokdonia sp.
TTACCAATACGGTGGTGACGACAATATCAGAACCTTGCCCTTTTGGAATTACATTGTCTTCTCAAGCCGATGTAAACCTTTTTGGAGTAAATTTCTCAGAGTGTACAGAGATTGATGGGCAATTAATCTATAGAATTCCTCGAGGTTCTACCTCGGGGTCAAAGAGGAAAGTTTGAAAACGGATAGTTTTCATAAAACTAAAAATAAGTTTTTTCCGCTTGATACCTCGATGGCTCTGCCTCGGGGTAGTTCATTTATAGAAGGCGATGATATTACAGACCTCTCTCCTTTGTCTGGAATAACATCTGTAATAGAGGATATCATTATAAGAAATAATCCAAACCTCACATCACTTTCAGACCTCTCAAATATTAATACAACAGCAGCTTCTATACAAATTATAAATAATCCGTTATTAGAAAATCTTGAAGGATTAGAAGGCTTTACTTCACTAATAGATATGCTTATTATAGAGAGTAATGATGCGCTTACCTCCTTATCAGGACTAAACAATGTAACCAGTACAGGTGATTTGTTTATTATAAATAATGACAACCTTGAAGATTTGGTAGGACTAGGTGCATTGATTTTTACAGATGGACAATTGCTGATAGAAGGGAATGATTTTCTAGAGAGTTTGTTTGGTTTGGCCAATTACAGTAGTGGAGATACCTTTTCTGTAGTAAATAACACAGCGCTTATGTCTATGGAGGGTGTAGGAGCTTTTGAAACGCTGGTATTAAGTATACGGGATAATCCAGCACTTGTCGATGTAATAACATTAGATCAAGTTGAAAATATTGGAGAAATCTTAGAAATTGTAAACAATGATAATCTTACATCTTTAGATGGATTACAAAACTTGAACACAATTGGTTTTGGATTTACCCTTTCGGGAAATGAGATGCTGACAGACATAACGTCTTTATCAGATGTACTAAATCCATCCATGTTTATCTCTATTACAGATAACCCTAACCTTGCTGTTTGTGATATTGAAGTTGTATGTTCATTTATAAGTAACTTAGAATCTTTCCAAGATATTTTAATAAGTAACAATGCCGCAGGATGTAATTCTGTAGAAGAAGTTGGGGAAGAATGTCTTCTAAGTGTAAACGAGCAGTTATTAGAAAATACAATCACCATATATCCAAACCCCACAGTAGATATTCTGAACATTGCATTTACAGATGGTGTTCAATTAGAGCACATAGACATATTTTCTATAACGGGAAAGAAAATACAAACCACCCAAAGTACATCAATTGATTTTTCATCACTAACAAAGGGCGTTTATTTTGCACGTATTCAAACCAATCAAGGAACAGTTATCAAAAAAATAGTTAAGAAATAGTAAAACACAATATAACTCCTGTTGTTTTGTTTACTTTTAAATAAATAATGTAGTATGCGAATATTAATTTTAGTTTGTATAGCTGTTTTTGTATCAAGTTGTGGTACTATGTATGTAGACTATGATTATGATGAAAAAGCGTCTTTTGGTTTGTATAAAACGTATCAGTATGATTTCCGAAAGCCTACGGGATTTTCAGAATTTGATGAACGTCGGTTTATAAAATTCACAGATAGCGTTCTTGAATCAAAAGGCTACACGCGAACAGATTATAATAGCTTGTCTATTTTGATTCAAGCTTCAGAGTATGAGACTTCGTCCCGTAACACATTAGGTGTTGGTGTTGGCAGTGGTGGTGGTAATGTAGGCGTTGGTGTGAGTGGTGGGATTCCTATAGGAGGTCGTGAGCAACATCAACAAATAACATTGGAGTTTTACGATATGGATCATGGAGGTACGCTAGTGTGGCAAGCCATAAGCGAGAGTGATGTCAAGGTAAAAGCAACACCAGACCAAAGAGATGCCTATTTTAAAAAGCTTGTAGAAAAAATCTTCAAAAAATATCCGCCAAAATCTTAATTCTCGTTATAACCAGCTTGGCACTATTTTGGTATATATTTGCAAAAATTAGACACTCTATGAAGTGGTTCCTCTTTTTATTAGTTCCTATATGTTGTTTTGCACAAGGCAATATGGATGATACCGCTTTCGCGAAAGCGGAAACCTACTTCAATACTAAAAAGTACAATCAAGCAAAACCCATCTTTCAATCCTACCTTAAACAGCACCCTAACGATCTTAAAACCTTAGAGTACTTAGGAGATATTTATGGCTATGCCGAAGATTGGGATAACGCTATAGATTATTACAAGAAATTAGTTGATATCTCACCTAAAGTAGCAAACTATCATTACAAGTATGGAGGTGTTTTAGGAATGAAAGCATTGACCATTAATAAAGTAAGAGCCTTAGGTCTCATAGGTGATATTAAAAAATCTTTTGTGACCGCAGCAGAGCTTGATCCTAAACATATTGAAGCACGATGGGCATTGGTAGAATTTTATATTCAATTACCAGGTATTATTGGAGGGAGTGAGAGCAAAGCAAAACGATATGCAGATGAGCTTTCTCAATTATCTCCAGTAGATGGATATCTCGCTCACGGATATATTGCAGAGTATAATGACAGAGCGAATGATGCTGAGTATAATTATAAAAAAGCGGTCGCTGTAGGAGGATCTGTTATTTGTTATACAAAGCTCTATGAGCATTATGAAAAAAATGATGCCCCTGCAAAAGCCATACAAGTCCTAGATGAAGCACGTAAAAAACATAACTCAGAAAATAGGCTACATTACCAACTAGGTAAAATAGCGGGACAATATGGAATAGGTCTTGATCAAGGAATAGAGTGTCTAGATAAGTATATTATGAACCACTCTGCTGCAGATGGGGTTCCTAAAGATTGGGCATATTACAGACTTGCTCAAATCTATAAACATAAAGGTCAGAAACAAGAAGCTACTTCTTGGATTTCAAAAGCCTTACAAGATCGTCCTGACTTTAAAGAAGCGCTAGCTGAAAAGGAAATAATAGAAGGACTTTAACCTAACAAATAAGGATTGATATCCAATACGTTTTCAGTGATATACTGATCAATAAATGTGGAGGTAATGTGCGCACTCCCTACCAATTGATTTTCTTGCAATAGTGTTTTTATATCTAAACTCTTATAGCTTTTAAGATACGATACAGATAATGGCGCATAGCTATAATGCCAAGGTTCATACTTAAAACCTTTTCGGTTAGGAGTGTCTGTATAGACGAGGTAGAAACCAAAACTGTTAGCGTGAACATCCATCCATTCTTTGAACTTACAAAAAGGTCCAGCGCCATGAAACTTTGAAGGCACGAGCACATCACCTGTTACTTTTGGTGAACCATCTATTAAATCAATGTCAGTACCCCAGTGATGTCTGGAAGTGCCAGGAATAGTAGAGTATTCTATAATTTTTTGAATGGCGTTGATAGGGGAGTTTCCGCTTTCGCGAAAGCGGTTATATTTGCGTTCCCATATCCTATTTTGATGTGCATAATCTCTATAGCTAGAAACGACTTTGATTTGAATTTTATCTTTTAAAGCTGCTGTTTTTAATCGTTCAAACGCAATAGCGGCTTCGGGTCGCAATTTATACCCTGTTCCAGATGTTAAGATAGGATTCCCTTTTCCTAATAATTCATTTTCTGGAATTTGTGCATCTGTTATAAATGCATGCATTTGTAAGGGAAGGGTAGCGGCTATGCTTCCTAGAAGAGCTGTTTTTGTAAACGTTCTGCGATTCATTTCAATTCTTTTTTCATTAAAAAATGAGGACCTATTAATGGAATATCAAATTCAGGGCCAACAGTCGTGTATCCTGTATTTTTATAAAAAGAAACAGCTATAATTCTAGCATTAAACCAGAGTAAGGTACACCCTTTTGTTTTAAGGATGTCTTCTCCTTTTTTTAATAATAATTCTGCAATTCCTTTTTTGCGATATTCAGGGAGTACAGCCATGCCTCTAAGTCTGTATTGTTTCCCAGTAAAATGATCTTTTGCATCTTCCATAAACGAAGCAACACCTATAATGGCCTTATGATGATATACACCTACGTGAAACGTAGATGGTTTCTCATCAGCCTCCATATAGACATCTTTAAGAGGTCTTCCTTTTCGGAGTACCGGATGACGGACAGGCCAAGTTTCTTCTGCGATAATTTGTTTTAATTCATAATCAGGGTTGTCGATCCGATATAGCTTAACGGGAAGACCATCGTAGTCAAAATCTTTTAAAAACTGCAACCCACATTTTTTAATAACGGCATGAGAGGCGACATTATTTATATGCGCATGTGCAACAAGAAAAGGATACTTTAATGTCTTAAATGCGTATTGTATGACTGCTTTT
>JBLHOX010000327.1:0-4280 GCA_047623725.1 Dokdonia sp.
TCTTTACCGTCACCAAAGATGCCAAATTTTGCTTTTCCAGTTAATACTTCACGTCTTCCTAATAGGCTGCATTCACGACTCGTTACGGCTATTTTATAATCTGCAAGTACAGATGCTTTAAAATCTTCAAAAGATAGCTTTGTATTTTGAGTCTCAGTTGTAGCCATAGGGTGTGGTGTAGAATATTGTGCAAAATTACAAAAAACTACCCTCAAAAGCAAGGGTATTATGCGTTAACAAATTAGATATAATTTAATATAGTCATAGTTTTGATGAGAATATTTCAATAAAAACTAAATAATTGAGTTTTCATTAAGAAATCTACAAATATATAGGGGTTGTATACGCTTTCGCGAAAGCGTACTCAGAACAATTGCAACTCTTTCAGAATTAGTACCATCTACGCTGGAAAAGACGCACCAACGTATCTATATCTAAAGAAACGATAAAACGTATTTTTTGATCGTAATCAGGTTGTGCAATTTCCCATCCTAGATTAGAATATACAGGGAGAAATATTTCAAAAAAGTCATCCAAAAGGCTTACTTGAATCCCTGAGTCATATACGGGTTTAAGATCCAGCCCTCTATTTTTAACAAGGCCTACATCACCATAAGCGTATATGTATTTCCAGATCGTGGTACTGGCATTAATGGTGGTAATCCACTCATTTGCAAAGGCAGGTTCTAGATTGGATTTAAAACCACCTTCGGCAAAAATAAATTGCTGACTAAAGACACCACTGTCTTCAGAGCGTCCATAATAATTAAAATCAAAAAGATAATCTGTAGGTCTATCCAGTGCAAAACTGAAAAAGTCACCGCTATCTCTTGTTTTATTTCTTAAAAAACCACCGGCATAAAAACGTAAATTTAGTTGGCGATTACTCAAGTATAGATGTCTGTAAAAGAACGTAGCAGAGAGTTTGCTAAAATCTTTAGCTATTTGTAAATCTGTGTTATAACTTACTGTATTAATGATGGCGCGGTCAAAATGTGAAAAGCGTAAATTGAATACTGAATAATCTGGATCTTGTGATTCTTGCCTGAAATCTTCATCTCGCTGTACGCTTACAAATCGAGCCGATAGGTTGGATCCTCTATTTTGTCTAAAGTCTTTTGGTTTGAAACCAAAGTTAAAAAATGGAACAAAACGCTCAAAGAATAGGTCTGGACCAAAAGAGGACCTGTTTCCAGAAACTCCGTAACGGATACTAAAAAGGTTACTGTCTTCTAAGAAGTGTGTGTAGGATAATGATGCTTTTCCTATAATGGCTTTAGAGCGTAATCCAAATTGGGGTTCTAGTTTAAATCTAAAGTTCTTACGGAGTATGGTATTATTATATAATTTAAGACCCGGGCTTAATCCGTCATAGATATTAAACTCCACCGTAGGAATGATAAAGGCTTGGTTTTTTGAAGGGTTTTCAAAGTCTTGAAGGAACTTTATTTGAATGGGTTTATTAATTCCTAGAAAGCCTTTAGGGTTGTGATAACTGTCTCTAAGATTGTATTCTGGAATGACTTGGTCGTAGTTTAAAACAACTCTATCAATGCTATCTGCGGCAAGTGCTACTGTTTTTGTCTTTTGTATATTTTCTACCCATGTTTTTGAAACGACTTCTCCGTCTTTTAATCCGTATACAGAGACAGGGGCAGGGTTGTCCCTTTTATTTTTAATGGTAACAAGTAAGGAGTCTCCTTCTCTTTTTGAACTCTTTATTTTGAAATCTAGTTTTCGCCTAGTGGTAATATATTCATTAAAAAACCAGTCTACATCTTTGTCTGAGTTTTTACGGATGAGCGCTTCAAAGTCTTTGGAACTGATGCCATGTTGTAGGTTATAGTTAGCGTAAAATTCTTTGATGGTATTTTTTACAACATCATTTTCTAAGAAGTCTCCTAGGTAGGTAAGTCCAGCACCACTTTTATAAGAATTTGCAATTTGGACATTGTATTTAATAAGTGAATCATAGGGCTTAGATAACGGCTGATCTAGGTTAAGCCTTGCTATGTTCATATACATAAGATTGTACTGATCATTAAATTCTAACTTAGAAAGGTAGAATTGTCGTACTAGCCAGTATTTATCTAAGTTTCCTACTACTTTTAAATCGGGATAAAAAGTGTCGATGTATCGTTGCATAAGATGTACTTTAATTCCATCTATGATCCATCTATCCATTCTTGGGTTTACCAATAATGTATTATCTACATATTTATTAATGATCGTTTTTACGAGTTTAATTTCATATTGAAAACCATCAGGAAACGGACGTACAAAATTTGGTAATTGATTTAATCCATATACTTGATTTTCTTTATAATCAAGTCTTGTGATAAGTAATGTTTCATGGGGGTATTCTCCTAGATTTTCTTTCATAAACCCAGCGATGCGGTCTATGATAAGTGCTCGAATAGGGTCGCCTATTTGTCTATCATCTATATTTGAGTGTAGGGTTAAAAAATCAGTTTCGGTTTTTTTAAAATTTGAGTTTTGTGTAAGATAGACTCTTGGGTTAATACGATCTTTACCATTAAGAATGGCTATTTTTTCCTTGGTATTATAAGAAGTGTTCTCTACACGAGTCTCAAAATCTGAGATAATCTCATATTCTTTTGGGAATGAAAATGTAATCTGGATATCACTATTTGGATAATAACGGTCTACCAAATTTTTATTGCTATAATATTGCCATGTGCCATCATATATAGCTGGAGTGATATACCAATACCTCAGATTGTAATCATTGGTCTTGGTGACTCCATAATTTGTGAATCGTGCATACGGGAGTTTGACTTTATATACAAGCTTAAGACTATAAGAAGCTTTTGGAAGCAAGGCTTCTTTAAGCACTACTTCTACAATATCCTGTGCATTCTCCAGTCTTTTGTACTGTAAATAGGAGGTGCCGTCATAGACAGACTTGATGGTTGTGTATCCTCTTTCTTCCTCTTTTGCTAAGTGAAATTTTTTCTCAAAGTCTTCAGCAAATCTAACGGCGAGGGCTGTTTCTTTAGAAGAAAAACTATGCGCCCAATCATTAAGATAAATCGTATTTAAAGTATCCTGAGTTGTGTTTTGATACGTAATGGTCTGTGTGATTTCAATAGTATCTTCATTAGGTAATAAACGCGCATTTACTCCAATGGTATTTTGTGCTATAGCACTTGTGCATAGAAAGCACCAACATAAAAAGACATTAAGGAGATTTTTCAACAAAGAATTATAATTTTCAAAAGGTTACATATGATACTGTCCATGTGCAATTTTAAGTATCTTTTTGGCATCAAAAAGATAAGATAGCATCAGAAGTTTTTGTTTAAAGGTATGTGTTTTAGATGTGATAACGACCAATATTTACAAAAGGGTATTTTATATGTTATATTTTATCTATTGTTTAACAAGTTCTAAGCCAAACTACGTTGCTTATTTCATAAATAATAGTTAATGTGTTATAGATTAGAAGTTAGGACTTAATTGATATTTTTCGTAGAAATTATTTAAGACGTCTATCACTTCATCGGGTGTGTCTACTAAGTGAATAAGATCTATATCTTTTGCGCTTATGCTTCCAAATTTGTCTAACAATGTTGTTTTTACCCAGTCTAATAAGCCACTCCAGAATTCTGTTCCTACCAAGATAATTGGGAACTTTTGGATTTTATGAGTTTGTATCAAAGTGATGGCTTCAAAAAGTTCATCTAAGGTTCCGAAACCTCCAGGCATTACAACAAATCCTTGTGAGTATTTTACAAACATTACTTTGCGTACAAAGAAGTAATCAAAGTCTAGACTTTTATCACTATCGATATAAGGATTATCATGTTGCTCAAATGGAAGTTCTATGTTCAGCCCTACCGAAGTTCCTCCTGCAAGGTGTGCTCCTTTATTTCCAGCTTCCATAATACCGGGACCACCACCAGTAATAACTCCATATCCGTTTTCGGCTATTTTTTGAGATACGGCTACAGCCAATTTGTAATAAGGGTCTTCAGGCTTCGTACGGGCACTTCCAAATATAGACACACAAGGTCCTATTTGGCTCATTTTTTCAAATCCGTTTACAAACTCTCCTACAATTTTAAATATTGCCCAAGAATCATTCGTTTTATTTTCATTCCAACCTTTAGGTCTAGTTTCGCTATGCATCGTCATACGTATTTATATTTTAAAAGTAACGTTTATATCGTTACTGTGGGATTCATTTCTTTTTTTAAAAATTGAGCGGTATAACTCTTTTTATTTTTGATCAATTGTTCGGGGGTTCCTTTGGCAAC
>JBLHOX010000328.1:0-4260 GCA_047623725.1 Dokdonia sp.
ATACATTAGAAAGCTTAACACCATATACAGTCCATACATTAGAAGAACTTAATGATATAGATTTTGCCGAAGATTTAAAACCATATTCAGAATTTACCAAATATTTATAACTAATTAAAAATTGCACCCATGAAAAAAATTACAATTGCCCTTATTGCCCTTATAGGAATATCTTCTATCACTCATGCTCAATGCTCAAGAGAAGGAGCTTTTGCTGCTATAGATGATCCTGCACAATACCCTGTAGCAGGGACGGGCTCTATCTTATTTGAAACAGATGGAACAAAACAAGTTGTCTTTGCAGATGATTTTGTGACGGTACAAGGAATCGAATTACGCGTATTTCTTACCACGACAGAACGTCTTGATCAAGGAGGAACAGAATTAGAAGTAACGACAGAACCCTTACAAGATGACAATGGAGGTCAAGACATGAATGATCCTATTACGGGAATGAAGGTGTTTGACGTACCTGACAGTGTAAATCTTGGAGATTTCTCATACATCATCATACAATGTGTACAGGCAGATGTATTATGGGGGCGTGTTGAGTTAGGTCAAAATGAAGGGGCAGATTGCGCAACACTGACCATTGAAAGCAGCACATTTGATAATGTAAACATTGCACCAAATCCTATGCGAGATCAATTTTCAATCTCTGGACTTACTACACAAAACAATGAAATTGTGATTTATGATGTAGTGGGGAAACGAGTACACGCACAACAAAATATTACAAACCAATCTATATATGTACCTACATTAAAAACAGGTTTATATATCATGACAATCTCTTCTGGAGATCAAAAAACGACAAGAAAACTAATTGTTCAGTAAGTATATATTATGATAAGAATCATTAAAGAGACTACAGAATACCTTCAAAACAAAGGGTTTGATAATCCAGAAATAGGAATCATTTTAGGAACAGGATTAGGACAATTATTAGACAGCATACACATTATCAAAGAGGTAAGCTATAATCATATCCCTAATTTTCCAACAGCCACTGTTGAGTTTCATACTGGGAAGTTAATTTATGGGACTCTTGAAGGCAAGAATGTAATTGTAATGCAAGGACGCTTTCATTTATATGAAGGCTATTCGCTTACAGATGTTACATTTCCTGTACGTATTATGCATGCACTAGGTATTAAAAGATTATTAGTATCTAATGCTGCGGGAGCAGTAAATCTCAACTTTAAAAAAGGAGAATTAATGCTTATTGACGATCATATTAATTTACAGGGAGGATCACCTCTTGCGTTTAAAGGAGTTGAAAAACTAGGAGAGCGTTTTACAGATATGAGTGCTCCTTATGATGCAATAATGAATACTTCTTTAGAAAAAATAGCGACCTCAAACGGAGTCCATTTACATAAAGGTGTATATGCGTCAGTAGTAGGGCCTCAACTAGAAACAAGAGCTGAATACCGATATCTAAAAATGATAGGAGCAGATGCTGTAGGAATGAGTACGGTGCCAGAGATTATTGTTGCAAACCATTTAAACCTTCCTGTAAGTGCTATATCAGTATTGACAGATGAGTGTGATCCTGATCATTTAGAACCTGTAGACATTCCAGAAATTATAGCTATGGCAGGAAAAGCAGAGCCAGACCTGATTACATTATTTACAGAATTAATAAAAACATTATAAAGACAACCCTTACTATTTTACAATAAAACAGATAGAAATATGAGTTATTTAGATGCTACAGTAGATGTATATAAAGAAGCTGCATTAACCCCATACGTAGGACTTTGTTGCACAACAAACCCTATTTGGGAGCTACCAGGATTAAAAATCCCTAGAATTATGCAAGAAATGAATTATGGATGTGGTAGTACCGTAAATGCTAGAGACCTTACCAATGAACCAAAAATGCTATATGTAGGTGTTGGCGGTGGCATGGAATTATTACAGTTTGCCTATTTCAACAGAAATAAAGGAGGGGTTGTAGGCGTAGATGTTGTAGATGAAATGTTGGAAGCATCACGTAAAAACTTTGTTGAAGCAGAAGAGATGAATCCTTGGTTTAAAAGTAACTTTGTAGATCTTAAAAAAGGAGATGCGCTTAATTTACCTGTAGAAGATAATACTATTGATGTAGCTGCTCAAAATTGCCTTTTTAATATATTTAAAGCAGCAGATTTAAAAAAGGCTATAGAAGAGATGTATCGTGTATTAAAACCTCATGGACGTCTAGTGATGAGCGACCCTACTTGTGAGCAACCCATGAATGAAGAATTACGTAATGATGATAGATTACGAGCTCTTTGTTTAAGTGGCAGCCTTCCTATTGCTGAATATGTAAAAGCACTTACAGATGTAGGTTTTGGTACGATAGAAATTAGAGCTCGTAAGCCGTATCGTATTCTTAATCCTGCTGATTATCCTACAGAGGAACTTATCTATATAGAATCTATAGAAATTGCAGCCATCAAAGATCCTATGCCAGAAGATGGCCCTTGTATATTTACAGGAAAAGCCGCTATTTACTATGGTAGTGAAGATTATTTTGATGACAAAAAAGGACATATTCTTTTAAAGAATCAGCCATTAGCTATTTGTGATAAAACGGCGCAAGCAATTGCAGACTTAGGGCGGGATGATATTTTCATTAGCCAATCTACCTATCACTATGATGGAGGTGGTTGTTGTTAATCCTTTTATAATACCAATTATTATTTAAAAAGGGCCTAAAGAATTTGAATTATAACGTGCTCAAATGAGATAGAAAATCAAAGCATAGTTTTAACTACGGTTTTATTTTATTTTGAAATGCTTGTGCTGAGCGAAGTCGAAGTATGGGTGCGATAGAAACAAATTATTAGGTGCATTTTAAGTTATAGTTGGTACAACATAATAGATCAAAAAGAGGATAACATAAAATGGCTATCCTCTTTTGATTTACTATTAAGAAACACATAATAATAATAATCCATTATGTAAAGTATGACGTAAATTTTGGACTACTCCTATGTATATACTACATTCTCATAAAGAGTATCGGTATTAAAAACATACCTCTTAAAATTAAACGAATGAAATATCACATAATAGCATTAACACTTGTAGCTTGCATATTAACTGCTTGTGGTGGAAGTAAAAAAATAGTCAACACAGAGCAAGTAAAACAAACTACTGCTGTTGAAGAAAAAGTAGAAAAAGAAACCGTCATTGAACGTGAAGCTCCAGAAGTTGAAAAAGACATGATGGACATACCAAAAGAAGAACCTAAAAAGGACATCTTAGTTGTTCCAAATACAGATGTAAAGCCAAATGATGAGACCATCGCAGATGCTCCTATACCAGAAAAAATGCCATTAGAAGCTTTTGATCATACCAGCTATGGAGATTTAGTTATAAAATATGTATCTGATCAAGGAAATGTAGATTATGATGGTTTTAAAAGAAATTGGGGTTCTTTAAGAAATTACATAAAGGCGTTAAGCGAAAATATGCCTACAGACCAATGGACAAAAGAAGATAAACTAGCCTACTGGATGAATGCATATAATGCCATGACTGTAGATCTTATTCTTCGCAATTACCCTCTAGAAAGTATTAAAGATATTAAAGATCCTTGGGGGCAACGTTTCTGGAAATTAGGAGACAAGTATTATAATCTCAATGAGATTGAACATAAAATATTACGTAAAATGGGAGATGCTCGTATTCATTTTGGTATCAACTGTGCGTCATTCTCTTGCCCACCATTATTAAACGAAGCTTTTACTGCCCAAAAAGTAGACACACAATTAGACCTATTAGCAAGACGTTTTGTAAATGATACACAACGCAACACAATTACAGCAAACAGTATTGAAATCTCAGAAATTTTCAATTGGTTTGCAAAAGATTTTAAAACGAACGGATCACTTATCGATTTTTTAAATAAGTACGCTGATACTCAGATTGCTTCTAATGCAAAAAAGAGATTTAAAGAGTATAATTGGTCACTTAATAAATAAACATATTTGGGAACTCCCAAAATTTCGGTACTAATACCCACGCTTAATGAAGCCGAGAATATCTCTCGGCTTTTGAAGCATCTAGTTGTTAGTAAAACAACAAATACTCCTTTAGAGATTATCGTTGTAGATGGTGGTAGTGAAGACAATACCCCTGCTATCATCCAGAAATATATCCAACAGAACAGCACAGATTACATTACTGTCATAACAGCACCTAAAGGACGCGCAAAGCAAATGAATGCTGGAGCTACTATTGCAAAAGGAGCTATCCTTTATTTTT
>JBLHOX010000329.1:0-4259 GCA_047623725.1 Dokdonia sp.
ATAAGGAGGCATTCATCAAAAAAATCAACTAGCTATGAAAAAGAATAGTAACATTAGAATCCGAAAATGGGTAGGAGCGAGAGCATCGCAATCGTCAATTAGCTCGTTAGAGCACAAACTAAAAAAACTGCATCCAGTATGTACCATATGTAAATACGCTATGTAAATTAACCAACTCTTTTGTTTTCAGAAGCATTTTATGTTTAATGTGGTATTAGCTATCTTTGATATTAAGCCAACTATTATGAAAAACCTACTCGTACTTCTACTTATTCTTATAAGTGTTTCATCCTGTAAAAACGGAAGTGAGAAAAATGAAGTTGTCCCAGAAGAGACTTCAGTTTCAATGGAAGATTTATCGTGGGTCATAGGAGATTGGATCAATTTAAATAGTGAAACAGAGTCATACGAACATTGGGAAAAAGCGGAAGACGGCAGTTTTGTGGGAGAAAGTATGACGCTGAGACAAACAGATACCGTATTTGCAGAACATATGAAGTTGTACAAAGAGAATGATGCCATCTTGCTTTATATAGAAACAGCAGGCGTACAGCCTAATCCCGTGGTATTTAAATTAAAAGAAGGCGCAGAACATCCATTTACATTTGAGAATCCCAGAAATGAGTTTCCCTCACAGATTGTCTACACAAATCCAGAAGGTAATACCATTCACGCTTGGGTAGCCGGATTTATTAATGGGGTTCCACAAAAGCAAGAATTCTATTTTAAGCAAGCCGAATAATTAGCGCTTTTCTGGCGGAACATCTTTATTATTTTCCAATCTTTTTTGAAACCCCAAAGCTTCAAGAGGTTGATGAACCACCTTTTTTGAGGCTGGATTTTGTGGTAGTTCTTTTTGAGGTCTTATTGGCCTCAGTACAAAATTGCCTATACAATTAGGGCGAACGTTGTGCAATACATTTGCAACACGATCACTACAAAATGTACATTCATAATTGCAAATCATCGCTTCAGAGGATGCAGGCGGGAGGGTTTTATTGCAGTTTTCGCAGTAGGGTCTAAGTTCTAATATGTGATTCTTTTTTGGTTCCATCCAAAATATACTTTTTGCTTTATTTAAAAAAATTATGAATACCGAGTGTAACAATTATTAAACCTGATTGTCTTTATTGTATCAACCAAATAAATTCAGCCATGAAATTAATCACTTCACTTCTTCTATTAGGAGCCTTTTTTATTCAACTAACCGCAAGCGCTCAAGAAAAAAAATCACTTAACATAACACGTACAAACGATGCTCCCAGAATAGATGGAGTGCTAGATGATGCAGTATGGCAAGACGCACCAGAAGCGGAGACCTTTACGCAGTTTAGACCCGAAATAGGTGTACTCGATACAGAAGACAATAAAACGATTGTAAAGATGACCTATGATGATACAGCAATTTATGTGTCTGCTTATCTAAAAGACGATCCTAGTTTAATGATGAAGCAACTGGCTTCCAGAGATAATTTTGGAAATTCAGACTTTTTTGGTTTTGTTGTAAACCCAAATAACGATGGTCAGAATGACACAGAGTTTTTTGTGTTTGCTTCAGGTACGCAGGCAGATGCCATTGCAAACCTGAGTGTTGGGGAAGACTTTAGTTGGAATGCTGTTTGGGATAGTGCTGTAAAGATCAACGATGATGGCTGGAGTCTTGAGATGAAAATCCCTTACCGCTGTTTACGTTTTGATAATAATAATGTTGAGAATTGGGGAATCCAATTTCACAGAAGATTTCAAAGAGATCAGTCTCAATTTACCTGGAACCCTATTGATCCTAATCAAGGAAACATTGCCCAGTATCACGGTAACTTAAATGGATTAGCAAATCTAGAGCCACCGGTGCGTTTATCTTTTTATCCATTTATATCTACGGTACAAAATAGTTTTGATAGCAATTATGAGTCTAACTTTAATGCGGGATTAGACGTTAAATATGGGATTACAGAAAACTTCACACTTGATGCTACGTTGATACCAGATTTTAGTCAAGCAGGTTTTGACGATGTTTCTATTAATCTTGGTCCATTTGAGCAAACTTTTTCTGAGCAACGCCAGTTTTTCACAGAAGGATTAGATCTTTTTAGCAAAGGAAATTTATTCTTCTCGCGTAGAATAGGGAGCCCTCCTACAGCAAGTCCGGAGCTTTCAGAAAATGAAGAAATAATAAATTACCCAGAAACAGCAAAGGTATTAAATGCCGTTAAAATTTCAGGAAGAACAAAAAAGGGACTTGGGCTTGGTGTCTTTAATTCATTTACAGAACGTGCAAGTGCAACAATTGAAGATGTGATGTCTGGTACTATTAGAGAAGAAATAGTCGCACCATTTACAAACTATAACATACTGGTAGCAGATCAGCAATTTAACGGGAACTCGTCTGTGGGAATCATAAATACCAACACGTTACGTGAAGGTGGTTTTAGGGATGCCAATGTCACAGCGCTTACTTCAAATATCAATAATAAGCGTAATACTTACAATATAAGAGCAGAAGTAAAGTCGAGTACTTTGTTTGAAGAAGCTGAGAATACCACTGGTTATAGCTCTTTTTTTGCTATTAGAAAAACACACGGAAAGTATAGATATAGTTTTGATCATAGTTTTGCAGATACGGAATATAATATCAACGATCTTGGATTGCAATTTAGAAACAACTATAATAATTTTGGTGTAGATGCCGGTTATCGCATCTTAGAGCCCACAGAAAAATGGAATAATTATTATATAAATAGTTATGTGAACTATACAAATTTGGCGAGCCCAAACACATTTACCGGTTTTGGTCTCGGCGGAAATATTAACGGAACCAATAAAAAGCTACAGAATATGGGTGTGAATCTTAATCTACAACCCGGGAAGCAATATGATTATTTTGAGCCTCGAAAGGAGGGAAGTTTTTTTACCACCGAAAATGGCGTGAACACAAACTTTTGGTTCAACTCAAACGATAATAAGATGATTGCCATCAGCGCAAATGGTGGTGCAGAGACCTTACTTGAAGAAGGAAGAGACTACGCAAATTATTGGTTTGGTTTTGGACCTCGCGTGCGCGTATCAGATAAGGTTATCTTGTCTTACTTTTTTGATCGGGAGTATTATACTGGAGACAGAGGGTACGTAAATCAAACCGAAACTGATGTTATTTTTGGGGATAGACAGCGTGTGGAAGTGGAACACTCGTTTAACGCGAGTTATAACTTTAATCCTAAAAACACGCTTTCTCTCAACATTAGAAACTATTGGGCGACGGTAGATTATGACCGCGAATTTTTCATCCTTCAAGAAGATGGGAGTGTAGAGAATACCGGTTTTGATATGGAAGACTTAGGTTATAATCCAGATATTAATTTTACTACTTGGAACTTAGACTTAAGTTATTCTTGGCAGTTTGCTCCCGGCAGTTTTTTAACAGGACTGTATCGTAATCAATTATTTAATGGAGACGAGCAAGCCCAAGATTCTTACTTTGAGAGTTTAGGCACCCTGTTGGATCAACCCATAAACCATGTGATTTCTGTGAAGCTACAGTACTTCTTAGATTTTAACCAAGTACCGGCATTATTAAAAGAAAAGAAACGCGGCGTTGGTTCCATATAGAAAGACTGTAATTTGGCTTATCCATTCATAACGCCCTTAATTTTAGTGTCTTTATTTCGTAAGTCGATACCGTTTACATAAAACGATTTTATTTTTAATAAAGAGCGGTGTGTTATTTTTGTAAATGGAACAAAGTTATCTGCTTCAAAGAATGGAACGTATAATACGATTCTAAAACGCTATGAGTTTTCTGATGATTTTGAATTGTCTTTTTATAAAAAAGACAATCACATTATAATCGTTGATGACATGGCGCAGATAGAACCTCTTCTTAAAGATATAATTTAAATTCGGCAAAAAATAAAGTCGAAATTAAAATTAATGGCGAAACTGTATTTATAGGATATAACAAGTTATCCCAGCCTGAACTGGCACTGTTAAATAAACGATTTGTTGATGTCTCATAAAATTATTCCAGCACCAGGAAAAATAGTGAAGATAAAATCTTCAAAAAATTTAGTTTTAAGATATCAACTAGATAACGCTACATTGGGTACTTGGCTAATGAAAGATTAGGTGAACTAATACTACTATTTAAGAAATCAGAATGTTCTGATTAATTAGACCTCACTATCAAGCATACTCGTTACCACGTGGTATCTTGGGTCATCAATGGCATCTTGAATGATATTCTCAAATTCTGGATTCCATTT
>JBLHOX010000330.1:0-4246 GCA_047623725.1 Dokdonia sp.
CCTAAAGAAATATTTAAGTCCGTTGCGGGAGCTTTATTCGGGTGGAATTAATCATACCCCACAATCACTCCGAGCACTTCGACAAACTTAGCATAACAGCTATTGAAGCGTAACCTAGAACCGAAAAAGCCTTTCCCCGACCTTAAAGGGTGGACTTTTTCTAAATCTTGCCTTGATTAAAAATTTTCGCCCCCTTTGGGACGGAGAAATAAAAATTTGCATTACTTTGAAAGTCTCAAATAACAGCTAATGCTCAACATTGTTCTCGTCCATCCAGAAATACCTAATAACACTGGAAACATAGGTAGACTTGCACTAGGTTCTGGTTGCAAACTCCATCTTGTAAAGCCTTTTGGTTTTGAAATAGATGACACACGTCTTAAACGTGCAGGGCTTGATTATTGGAAACATCTAGATGTACACTACTACGAGAATATTGATGTCTTTTTTGAGCAACACGCTTCGGCGAAATTTGCCTTTCTCTCCAGTCATGGCACAAAATCACATTATGAAATTCCTTTTGAAGATGAACTGTTTCTTGTTTTTGGAAAAGAGTCAAAAGGATTACCTGTCGAAATCACTGAGAAGTATCCTGAACAATTGTACAAGATCCCATTATTCAGTGAGCACATACGAAGTTTAAATCTTGCCAATGCTGTGGGGATTGTCGCGTATGAGGGGATTAGACAGTTGCACAAGAATTAAATATCACAACTCATATAAAATACTTCCGATTAACTATAAAAAACATCTATGTACACCAACAATCCATTTCCACAAACCATCTACAAGTATCGAGACTGGAAAGATGATAAACATAAAAGAGTTTTAACCTTTAATGAATTATTTCTTGCATCACCAGGTACCTTCAATGACCCTTTTGACTGTAGAATACCAGAGAATTATCATTTATTAGATACAGAAGAAAAAATAGACCAGTTTATTAAAAATATGACTGATAAACATCGAGATAGAATTATTTCTAGTGGATATGATGTTGAGGAAAGAAAAGAAAATTTTAAAGAAAGATTCAAAGATATAAATGCTACCCAAAAAGAACATGAGCTAAATGAATTCAAAAAAATTGATGAGT
Organism: Dokdonia sp.; assembly: GCA_047623725.1. Classification (GTDB taxonomy): domain Bacteria; phylum Bacteroidota; class Bacteroidia; order Flavobacteriales; family Flavobacteriaceae; genus Dokdonia. Next base: position 1,094 of record JBLHOX010000330.1, read on the forward strand.
GTTACGGGGTATTATCACTTACTGCTAGATGGGATTCTTTATTAATGTGGTCACACTATGGAAAAGATCACAAGGGTTTTTGTATCGGGTTTAATGAAGAAAAGTTAAGAAACTCTGGCCTTTTTGGTACTGGAGGAATGGTTACTTACGGAGATTCATTTCCTACAAGAAACCCTTTAGAAGATAGACATCCTTTCGTTGATTCTGGATTACAATTAAACCACAAAGCATCGGATTGGAGCTATGAGCAGGAATATAGATTAATTAATCTCAATCTTGAAGGTATGACTGATAAAGAGAGAGTAATCTCTATATCTGATGAGTGTATAACTGAAATCAATTTAGGACTTAGAATAGCAGAAGACTCCAAAGCTGAAATTACTAGTGTCGCTAGACGTAAAAAAATTAGATTGTTTCAATTAGTAAAAGTCCCATTTCAATTTGAACTCAGCCGAGTAGAAATAAAATGAATTGAACAATCGCTCTATCAAATAAGGTATAAGCAGCTATTCAACTAGATTCAAAATGTTTGTAAATACTATCGACTTTTAAATTTTGGCAGTATCAAACCCTACAAAGTAACCAAAGCAAACTCTCCACTCAACGGTTCTAAAGCCTCTACCAAAGCAGGAATTAAATCGGCTCCAAATTCCAGATAGAATTCGGCGAAATTGGTATTACGTTCTTGTAAACTATGTAATGGAAAAACGGCATTTTGCGCATCAATAACGCGCTGTACCTGATCTCTTAGTTTTCTTTTTTGTGCTCTTAATAATCGCTGTTCTAAATGGTCTAGTCCTTTCAGTTGTTTTACTTCTTGCGCTTTGACAGCACCTATAAAGGAAGCATCTGTTTCGGCAGCAAGAGTATGCATCGATTTAAACTGTTCTTTAAGATGTGTACGCTGTTCAGAAAAATCGATATCAATATTTGAAATCGCTCGTATCTTCTGATTCACCAATTCATTTTGTTTTAAGAATAATTGTGGGATGGTAATATTAAGTGCTTCTGTTTTTTGCTTTTGCTTCTCGGTACGTATCAACGCTGAATTTCTGAGAAGCAACATTGGAAAGGGAACTTGCATCGCTTCAAAACACGATTTTAATTGAAACCAATACGCTAACTCTCCTCCTCCACCGATATAGGTCAGGTTTGGTAAAATCACTTCTTGGTATAATGGGCGTAATAATGCATTGGGGGAGAAACGCTCTGGATGCGCTTCTACTTCTTTACGAATCTCGGCTTCACTAAAACGGATCTCTGTATTGTTTACCACAAACTGATCTCCATCTCTAATAATACGTTCGCGTATGCCTTTGATAATATAGAAGAAATTAATCTCTCTGGGATGCACTTGTTCTGGATAGCCTAACTCGGTTAACTGTGTTGTTTGCGCTGTCACTTCCTTATGTGCTACTTCTTCAAATAATTCTCTTTGTACATACGGGGCAAATACAGTTTTAAGATCTGCATCATTTCCGTCTACAATCACAAGCCCATGGTCTTTAAAAAGTTCATTAGCTAGATATCTAGTAGCGTCGGTAAGATTGGTATGTTTGATATAGGCTTCTTCAAATAACGATCCTAAATACTGTGCATTTTTAGAGCTTCCTAATTGTGTTTTAAATAAGTCTAAAACAGCCTCAAGTCCTTCTGTTGAGAGTTCGCCGACGGCACCTCCGTCTTCCCGATTCCATTGTACTTTTTTTCCTTTGAATCGGAAGTAATTGATTTCGTCAAAATCATGATCTTCTGTTGCCATCCAGTAAACGGGTACAAAATCATAATTTGGGTGTTGTTGTTTTAGCTTTCGCGAAAGCGTAATCGTATGGATAATTTTATATAAAAAATAGAGTGGTCCCGTAAAGAGGTTTAATTGATGTCCTGTTGTGATCGTAAACGTGGTTTCCTCTCCTAGTTTTTCTATGTGTGTTTGTGTCGCATCAGAAATAGCTGTCTGCGCATATTGTTTTTGCAAAGACGTCATCAAAATAATTCTTGAGGTATCTGCAAACCACGCTCGCTTCTCTTTGATTTGTGCTTCAAAATTTTCTAATAAAGGGAATCGATGATAAAAAGGAATTACGCTTTTATCTTGATCTAGATACTGGCAAATAAGTTTTGAGAAATATCCTGTTTCAGAATACGTAATGGTGTCTTTTTGCATTTTGGTATAACAATTTCCTTCCAAAAATAGGTCTTTTGGTGGTGATTACATAATATGCTCTGTCTCAATACATCGATGAAAATTACAAATATTCCTATGAAAAGCATACGGGTATACCGTACATCGATAAAATCGGTTTCTTTGTCTAAAACTCACCTTTCTTCTTTGTTTCTAGGCTTTTACGATATAGATTAGCAATTCCAAATCATACTAAAATGCAACGTTTACAATATACTTTATTTGCTGTTCTTTTTCTTATTACAGCAACCACATATAGTCAAGAAACTCTTGTTACTTCTTCTTCTCATGTATCTGAGAAAGTCAATGTGAATGCGACATCTCAAGATGTATCTATTGAAACTAGTACGACACAAGATATCATATCGACTCCTACTATTCTACAAGAAGAGGGGCGTTTATCGATGATTCGTGTTCATAGCGCAGGTAAGAATAAGCCCTTAAAATCTGGATTTTATTTCTGGAATGGGAAGCAGTGGAGAGTATATGACACCTCTATCATATCTCCAGACAAAGGATTAGCTTAGGCAACGGTTTACCCATAAATAGCAGTATCAACATCTTCAATAACGACTCGTATCTCTTAAGAAATAATCTATTAATATACGCTTGTAATAGCATCCATAAAGCGAGGTATACGCTACTTTAATCCTTATTATTCTATCCCCTTGGATGTATGTTACTTACAAAGCATAAATTTGTCTAAAAACACTAATTTTATTTTCCCATAATCGGTATATTGAAGACTTTTACCTTAAAGAAATCTTTATGCGTCATTTATCTTTATTCTTGTTATTAATTACAGGAATACTTCAAGCACAAGTCCAGTCTCCATCAGAATTTTTAGGATATGAGATAGGCTCTCAATTTTCACGTCACTCAGATGTTGTTCGTTATTTTGAGCATGTTGCTCAAAACAGTGATCTGGTTACGTACCAAGAATATGGTCGCACCAATGAGCGTCGTCC
>JBLHOX010000331.1:0-4244 GCA_047623725.1 Dokdonia sp.
GAGAGGTTTTTACGCAAGACGGGGTTACTTTAGATTTTACTTCTGCAAGGCTTAATTCAAAATTTGCTTATACGTATGGTAGGGTAGACGTAAGAGCGAAACTACCTTTTGGTAATGGAACTTGGCCTGCAATTTGGGGTTTGGGGAAAAATATTAATGAAGTTGGTGGCTATTGGGATGAGCAAGGTTTTGGTACAACTAACTGGCCCGCCTGTGGTGAACTAGACGTTATGGAACATGGTTTACATGCCACAAACGAGGTTTCAAGTGCTATACATACAACTTCTAGCTCAGGAAATACTGTCAATACAGCTACACAAATACTCCCAAATGTTGCAGAAAATTATCACGTGTATTCTATGAACTGGTCTCCAGATCAAATTACATTTATGATTGATGGCGTGGGTTATTATACCTACAACCCTTCTGTTCAAAATAACGATACTTGGCCATTTGATTTGGAACAATACTTACTACTTAATGTTGCTATGGGCGGTTTTTCTGGCGCAGTAGATCCTGGTTTTTCAGAAACTAGTATGGTGATAGATTATGTTAGAGTTTTTCAAAATAACTTAAGTGTAGATGATACATTTGCTCAGAAGTTTTCTGTTTATCCTAATCCTGCATCAGATTTTATATCTATTAAGACAGTGGAGAACATTGATAGAGTTGAACTATATTCAATTTTAGGACAATTAGTCAATAAAAATAATGGTACAAAGCAGATAGATACGAAATATTTAAAATCTGGATTATATCTATTAAAAATTTATTCTGGGAATAATACAGTAACCAAGAAAATTATAATTGAATAATAATTAGGGGTTAGCTTTTTTATTAGTCGTGTCCTAATAACACCAATTGGGTTGTGTAATGTCGTATTCCTTATTTGAATTATTTTTAGTTCAGATGAGATAGAAAACCTACGCATATAGATAATCTTTTAGTGCCTGCCCAGAGCAATGACAAGATATCAAGGCAGTAAACATAAAATACAGCCTAGACTTAGCAAAAATTTAAAAAAAATAGAATTTAGTTCTGCACTAAAGTATATATTTATATAATATTTGTAAGTGGAATGTTCTATGATAATCGTATTTGGTTCTTGACGAGAACACTAAGATATTGGTTCTCAATAAAGTGCTTATTTTCTTATCACTTCTATTTCTGATAAATATTTATTTATAAAAAATCTATTTTTTATGCACGCGTATTTATTCCCCGGTCAAGGCACACAATTTCCAGGTATGGGAAAAAAGTTATTTGAAAAATCTAAATTGGCTCAAGAGTATTTTAAAAGAGCAAATGATATTTTAGGATATTCAATTTCTGATGTAATGTTTTATGGATCCTCTGAAGATTTGAACCAAACGAAGTATGCTCAACCAGCTATATTTTTACATTCATTTATTCTAGCAGAAAACCTTGGTAAAAAATTTAATCCCGATATGGTTGCCGGACATTCTTTGGGCGAGATAACAGCTTTGGCTTCTATTGGGTCTTTAGATTTTGAGTCGGCTCTGAAACTTATATCCAAGAGGGCTTCAGCTATGCAAAAGGTTTGTGAATTAAAGAATACAGGTATGGCAGTTGTGATTGGATTATTTGATGTTATCGTTAAGGATATCTGTAATCAGATAGATGGAGTAGTTGTACCTGCTAATTATAATGCGCTAAATCAAGTTGTTATTTCAGGAGAAATGAAAGCTCTAAAAGAAGCTTGTGCTAAATTAAGTCCAGGAGCTCATGCAATAGTTAATTTACCCGTAAGTGGCGCATTTCATTCTCCTTTTATGGAGCCTGTAATAGAAGAATTTAAATTAGCCGTGAAGGAAACAATATTTAAAAAACCAAATTGCCCAATATATCAGAATGTAAGGGGACGACCGACCGACAATGTAGAATTAATTAAGAAAAATTTAATTAATCAATTAACGCATCCAGTAATGTGGAGGCAAACTATTCTACATATGATAGAGGATGGATCAACAGAATTTACAGAAATAGGACCTGGAAATTTTTTAAAAGGACTTGTTCGTCAAATCAATAAAAATGTAAAAACTAACGGAATTTCGTAACTAATTAGAACACTTCATAGCGCAATTTTGTACTGATCTAAAATCGGACATACGCCACGAAAAATTCTAGACAGCAACGTTTTGTGAGGTATGCATCAGTAAATGTTTGAGGAATTAATAGATAGTGCACTAAGAAAATAGATATGCTATTAGGCACTATTAATCAGACCGTCCACCCTAAATGATTCAGTAAAAAGATGATTAAAATAGTGATTTTATATACATACATGGAACCTAAATTCTTCAAAAAATGATGTACCTTTAAGCTTGGTTTATTTAGCTAAAATCCCATTAAATCTATGAAATTCTTCTCACTTATTTCCTGCATGCTCATCGTACTATTCTCTAGTTGCAATGAGGTCGATCCTAAAGGCGAAAAAGAGGTGCGTGACTTCGTAAAACAATGGAACGAAAGCCATACACAACTAAAGGAAGCCTACCTAGAACGCAACTATATGGATGTAGTAACTTATTACGGAAAAGAGCGAACCAGAGGACAAGTACAGCAAGATAAGAATTTGCTTTTTGAACAATTTCCAGACTATACACAGCGTATTTTAAATGACGAACTTGCCATCACAAAAGAGGCAGGAAGCTATTTAGTGACTTTTACCAAACGAGTAAACTACAACGGAATAGAAGCAGATTACACGACGTATCTTTCAGTGATCTATAAAAATCGTGCTTTTAAAATATTACGAGAAGGCGTTGCTGAAAACTCTAAAGATCTTGATGCACCCATTTTCCCCTATGGTCGTGAAAATAATCCAATCATTTCTAAAAACCGACGCCTGTATGGTGACTTTAATGGCGACGGTCTATCAGACTATGCCTCTGTGATGTCTCCTGAAATTCACTCCGATGCAAAAATGGACACCCAAAGGAGCGGTGCGGTACAATGCAAAGGAGGATGTAACAGCGTGATCACCTTCAGTAACAAGGACCTAGAAACCATCACGGTAAAAGGTGCTTACCGATCACAATTAGAAAACCTTAAAGACCTTAATAACGACAGCGCAGATGAGATTGGTTTTTGGGATATAAAACCCACTACCAAGAGCCTCTATGTTTTTAATGCAACCAACGGTACTCTGCTTATTGAACCTGTTGTAATTAACACCACCGTGCATAAAAATCTCAGCTTTATTGACGTTTTTAAAAAAACAGGTCCCAATAAAATTACAGTAACACACAGTGCACAAGTAAATGGAAACTGGATATTGAAGAGTGAAGTGATTACGTTGAATTAAACGGGTAATTTATCCCGATGTAAAAGCGAGAAGGAGCCAAGTCAAAGTATGAAGATAATGAGTTGTAATTAAGTTTTTTAAATAAATTTCGCCATATTTAAGGCACCTACAATAATATCAGTCTTGATAAAAGTACTAACATCATTCGGTCCATGAAAACAATTATAGTAGAGGGTGGGGCCATGCGAGGTGTTTTTCCTGCAGGAGTTTTAAAATCGTTCGCAGATCATAATTTTAATGATTTTCAGCTATACATAGGTGTATCCTCAGGTGCCTGCAATCTGACGTCTTATTTGTCAGGCAATCAAGAACGAAATTATGCGGCCTATGTTGAGCTAATGTCTCAAAAACGCTTCATCTCTTGGCCAAGATTTTTATCAGGTAAAGACTTAATGGACCTCGATTGGTTGTGGGAAAAATTAGACAATAAATATCCTATAAACGAACAGTTAATTAATCAGGGACATAAGGAGTTCATAGCGGTAGCAACTAATGTTGACACCGGGCAACCTGCTTACTTGAAACCAGGTCCGGAAGACATTCATGAAGTATTATTAGCATCAAGTGGGATACCGATTGTTTATCGAACTTTCACAAAAATTTTTGAAAAAAGATTTACGGATGGAGTGGTCTCAGATCCTTTACCTATCCAATACGCTATCGATAGAGGGGCTACGGAAATTTTATTATTGAGAACTCGACCGGCCGATTACCGGAGCAAAAATAACTTGATGGGTCGCATATGGACTCTGTTATTGATGAAGTATCCGAAACTTCGAATATCCTTTGATAATCACAACAAAATGTACAATGATTCTATCGAAGTCATTAATAATCCCCCTCAAGGAATAAGTGTTCATCAAATATGTCCACCTGAAACAATGAAAACAGAAAGGATGTCGCAAGACGTTCTAAA
>JBLHOX010000332.1:0-4228 GCA_047623725.1 Dokdonia sp.
AAGACAGTATGAAAACAAAAGCTATAAAATCAATAGAAAGGAAAATGAAAAAATTAGGAATCACAAATAGCGAATTATCAATAACTTAGTATCGAGTTAGATGGAATGCAATAGAACTTCGTGATGAGATTTGAAAGTGCCATAAAATTAGGATGTTTTATCAATTTCAGCATAGCACCGCTATGGTTATATTGAAAAATGGAGTGAAGCGTACTATTTTGCAGTAGTGTCAGATCGTAATAGATTTTCTATAGCATAATCTGGGTTAAATATATTTCGTAAAAAACCAAATGCATTAGATAGGACGTATATAGAATATATAAACAAAAAGCTACTTCCTACAAGTAGCAAAAACAATTAAAACCCAAACTAAAATGAGAAAAACGTCTGTAATTATTGTAATGACTGTCCTAGTACTTACTTCTTGTGTTTCTAAAAAGAAGTATGTAGCACTGCAATCGGAGTATGACAATACTAAAGTCACACTAACAAAAACTAAAGTAGAAAAAGAAGAATTAGAAAATAAATATGGTGCTATTCAAGCACGCGTTACTGAGTATAACTCCAAAATTAATTCTTTAAAAGACATTAATGGCCAACTCACTGTTTCAAACGATCAAAAACTAGATAGAACTAGTAATGGAGCTGTCATATCTAATGATGTAAAAAAACAGATGGTAGCTACATTAGAAAAAGTAGATCAATCTGAACTTGCAAACGCTAGAACATTAGAAGACTCTATGAACTTAGCGCTCTCTTATAATTTAAAGCGTAATCTTGATCGTGATGTTATAGAGAATATGGAAAATGATGATATTTCAATAGATATAAATGAAACTGTTGTTATGATTTCTATTTCTGACAAATTATTATTTAAATCAGGAAGTTACAAAGTGAATAAAGAAGCAAATGCATTATTAAAAAGAATTGCAAATGTTGTCAACTCAGAACCTGCTATAGAAGTTATGGTAGAAGGACATACAGACAACCAAACGGTAAAACAAGGTGCGTATGTTAGAGACAACTGGGAACTAAGCGTAGAAAGATCTACAGCTATTATTAGAGAGTTACAAAACACTCACCAAGTAGATCCTTCAAAATTGATTGCTGCAGGAAGAAGTAGTTATATGCCTATCGTTGAAAATGACAGCAAAGAGAATAGATCTATAAATCGTAGAACTCGTATTATTATTTTACCAAATCTAGATAAGTTCTTAGCCCTTATGGCATCAAATAAATAAACTGATTAAATTTCAATAAACAATAAGCCCGTTTGTTAAAGTAACAAACGGGCTTATTCATTTTATTTATGTCTCTATTAGTTTACAGCTGGACAATTACAATCATAAGGATCTTTGTTTTCTCCTAAATTATATCCAAGTGTTAACTGATGAAATCCTCCATTTGTTAATACCACATTGTTTGTTTGATTAGAATAGGTATATCCAAATAAGAATCTATCATAAGATCCCCCAACGAATGGGCTGATAAATTGTGTCTTTTGAATATCTACAGTTTCACCATTAGGAGTAAACTCTGCACCATCAAGACTTCTTCTATAAGAAATACCTCCCCATAATCTTCCCCAATCTACTTTATAATACGCTTTCCCATTTAGATCAATATTTGCTTCCCCAGTTCGCTCGGTAGCTTGAAATAAGACGGAAGGTTCAAAACTCCAATCTGAAAAATTAGGAGAAATCACATACCCCATTGAGACAATATATCTACGTTGATTGTTTGGCTCGAATGCTTCGGTAAAAATATCTCTATTAGCAGGAAGTACGTTTTTAACAGTAAAATGAGCAAAGAAGTCTATAAAATTATAAGACATTCCAAAATCTACATTTAAATATGAGTCAGATTGCTCTATACCAGCAATAACTGGATCAAAATCAGTAAGGTCAAAATTGGTTTCATCTAATTTTCCTTGAAGAACTCCTACACTTAATCCAAATGAAAGTTGATTAAGGTCTACGTAATTTCGCGAAAGCAATAAATGATATGAAAACGTCGCATATACTCCTTGTTGGGAGAAAAATCCATTTCTATCGTTAAATAATATACCTCCTACACCTACTTTTTCACCTATTCTTCCATTCAAGCTTATAGTTTGTAATGCTGGTGAATCTTCAACACCTGCCCACTGACTACGTGTTGTTCCTCTAAGCTTTGCTGTTTTTGAAGCTCCTGCCATAGAAGGATGAAGTAGATAAAGGTTATCTTGAAGATAATCTAGAAATACTGGCAAACCTTCCTGAGCAACAACAAATTGCGAGCAAAATAATGCCAATATAATATAGTATTTTTTTAGATTCATGAGACTACTTTTTTTGTAACACAGGCTTAAGTACTATCTTATTATATATAAATGGTGAAGTATTTATACCAATAAGGAGTGTACGCAAGGTACTGTAACGTTCAAATATATAAATTTTTGTATTAAAGCGTTGCGATTTAACAGGCATTATGTTATTGAAAATTACATCTTCAAGATTATGCATCCTATAATCGCATAAAAAATGAATCACATCATAAGTGAATGTGTGACATAGATTCTTTCCTAATGATAAGAAAAGTAGGATTCTTTTCATGAAAATGTAGTTTTCAAAGGGTCGTAAATATAAGTATTTACAACATATATTTGGCGCCCGTGCTTTGCATAACGGCAATTTTTCCTTTTTATTGAATCATCAAGTCCTTTTTTAACATTAATACCACCTTCTATAGTATCTCTATACTGTATTTTTGATGTGATTGCATAGTGTAATAAATAGGCATAATACCTACCTTTGCATAAAAATTATTGTGATGTCTACGTATAATATTACTGTTGAAGGAACTTCAAATCCTGCAATAAAAAAATTTCAAGCTGACCAATTTTTGGTAAATCATAATAGTTATGAGTTTCATAACATAGATGAGGCTGCAAATTCACCATTGGCCCAACAACTATTTTACCTTCCTTTCGTAAAAACGATCTATATAGCTCAAAATTTTGTAGCCATAGAGAAGTATAATATCGTAGAATGGATTGATATACAAAACGAGGTTTCAAAGCAAATAGAAGACTTTCTTAATGATAATGGAGTTATTATTATTGAAGATATTGCTGCAAAAAAGATTCCTGTCACTGTATATGCAGAAAGCACTCCAAACCCTTCTACTTTAAAATTTGTAGCAAACAAGAAGTTGGTTACATCACCTTTTGAATTTAAAACAATAGATGACACAACGCATGCTCCTCTTGCTAAGGCGCTCTTTCATTTTCCATTTGTAAAAGAAGTTTTTATAGATGAAAACTATGTGAGTGTCCAAAAATATGAGATGGCAAATTGGGATGAAGTTGTGACCGAGACTCGTGAGTTTATAAGAAACTTTATACAAGACGGAAAAGAAGTTATTACTGCAGAACAACTTAAAACACCTCAACAAGCTGAAAGCATTGCTGAAGCTACATTTGAAAATCTCGATGATATTTCAAAAGAGATCGTAAACATTATAGAAGAATATGTAAAACCTGCTGTTGCTAGTGATGGAGGAAATATCGTATTTAAAAATTATGATGAAAAAACAAAAAATGTATCTGTGATCTTACAAGGCGCTTGTAGTGGATGTCCTTCTTCTACATTTACACTTAAAAACGGAATTGAAAACATGCTTAAACAAATGCTGCCTGGGCACATAAATGCCGTTGAAGCGATCAATGGATAAGATAAAAAACACCATTTGTAAAAAAATAGTGATTCCAGATACGACTTGCTGATTATTTGTAACTTACAGTTTCAATCATTTTTTTAATTTAAAAAGAATTATTATGGCCGTAATGAAAGTTATAGAAGTACTTTCTAGTTCTAAAATTAGCTGGGAAGACGCAACACAAAATGCAGTATCACAAGCATCAAAAAGCGTAAAAAACATCAAATCTGTTTATGTCGCTGAGCAAAGTGCTGTAGTAGATGGAGATAAGGTGACAGAATACCGAGTAAACCTTAGACTTACTTTTGAAATAAAGTAAGCCTATCACATAACTTATAAAAATCCTATCCTGTGATAGGATTTTTTTTGTTCGTATTTTTACCTTCTATGAATATATACAGGAAAATTTTATTCTTACTCATCCTATCTCTGCTCTGGAGTTGTAAAAACCAGAATGATTCAGATATGCATACATATACCAATGACCTCATACACGAGACAAGTCCTTATTTACTCCAACATGCACATA
>JBLHOX010000333.1:0-4219 GCA_047623725.1 Dokdonia sp.
CTGAGGATAAAAAGAATCCTATAGAAGAACTCTATGATATCAAACGCTTTGTTTTAGAGCATTTAAAAGGAGAACGTACCTCTCCTATGTACCAACTTCAAAAGTATTACCCAAGAATTCATAGAACACTTCGCAAGAAGCAATATGACTTCATGCAAGACTGCATGATTGAGAACATAAGTCGTGGTGTAGAACAGGGTCTTTTTAGAGAAAATATTAATATCCAATTTGTTGCTCGTATTTATTTTACAGGAATGACTGGAATAAAAGATGGCGATATATTTCCAGCATCAGAATTCCCTCCACATATCTTACATGATATGTATTTAGAATATCATTTACGTGGTGTTGTGACACCAAAAGGCCGAAAACTATTAAACAAACTTATACAATCAAACCAAGAGTAATGACAAGAATCCTAATCATCTTTTTATTGTTATCCGGGATATCCCTTCAGGCACAAGACAAAAAAAGCTTTTCTTTAGAAGAAGCCATTGTTTATGCATTAGATAATAACAGTACCGCTATTAATGCGCGTAGAGATATCGCCATAGCCATCAAACAAAAATGGGAAACTACCGCTTCGGGCCTTCCTCAAATTGATGGTGTTATAGATTACCAAAATCAATTAAAACAGCCCATTTCCTTTATCCCTGCTGAATTTTTTGGAGGAGAACCTGGCACCTTTTCACCTGTGGCTTTTGGTACTTCACAAAATGTATCGGCTACCGCAACATTAACACAGTTAATTTTTGATGGTTCCTATTTAGTAGGATTACAAGCTGCAAAAGCATTTTTAAATTTCTCTGAAAACGCTAATGAAAAAACACAATTAGAAATTCGTAAAGGGGTCATTAATGCATACGGAAGCGTACTTATTACACAAGAAAATATTATTATTCTTAATAGTAATATTGCAACCGTTAAGAAAAATCTTGATGAAACTCGCATCATTTTTGAAAACGGACTTGCCGAAGAAGAAGATGTAGAACAACTACAAATCACTTATAGTCAACTTCTTAATCAAAAAATAAATGCAGAGCGTCTTGAAGGTATTGCCATCCAAATGCTCAATTTAGCCATAGGAGTTAATATCGCAACAGAGACACAACTTACAGATACACTTACATCACTTGCTAAACCTGGGTTAGGCCTTTTTCAAGAGAATCCTGAAATAGAAAAAAATGTAGATTATAAAATTGCTTTTAACGTCACAGAGCAACGTTCTCTAGAATTAAAGTTAGAACGTAGTAAAGCATTACCTAGTTTGAGAGGTTTTATAAATGTAGGCACTTCTGCAGGTCGTAATGAATTTAACTTTTTTGATAGCGATGAGCGCTATTTTGCATCTTCCATTTTTGGATTGACACTAGACGTTCCCCTATTTAGTTCTGGAGCAAGAAGTGCGCGTACACAAAAAGCAAAAATATCCTTAGAGCAAGCTGAAACCGATTTTGAATATGCACAAGAGCAAATCAGACTTGCGTATGAGCAAGCTAAAAGTCAACACCAACTCGCTATTGACAACTTAGAAGTATTTAAAAGTAATCTAAGTTTAGCAGAGCGTATAGAGCATAAAAATCAAATAAAGTTTAAAGAAGGTATTGCCTCTAGTTTTGAATTACGACAGGCGCAAACACAATTATATACCGCTCAAAACTCCGTATTACAAGCGATGCTAGATATGATTAATTCTAAAGCCGAACTCGAAACGATATTAAATACACCTGATTACAGAGGTAAAGAATAAAAAAAGGTTTAGAGTTGAGGAGTTGAGGAGTTGAGGAGTTGAGGAGTTGAGGAGTTGAGGAGTTGAGGAGTTGAGGAGTTGAGGAGTATAAAGATTAAAAAATAAAACTCGCTATTCTTTAATTTGAAAAAAATTAAATATTAATTAATATGAAAACATTCGGTTTTGAAAAATTAAATGTTTGGCAGAAGTCAAGAACACTTTCTGTGTTTATATATAAACTTACTGGTCATTTTCCAACCGAAAAAAAATTTGGTCTTACAAGTCAAATGAGAAGATGTGCAGTTTCAATAACATCTAATATTTCAGAAGGAACAGGAAGACATACGAATAAAGATCAAGCTAGGTTTACAGAAATAGCATATGGATCTACACTTGAATTATTAAATCAAAGTATTATATCTAATGATTTAGGCTTTCTGAAAAATGAAGATTATACTATAATAAGAACTCAAATAACTGAGATCACAGCTATGCTTGATGGGCTTAGAAAATCTCAATTAAAAAACTAACTATGAAAACAACCACTACTAAACATCAACATATCGACATATCGACATATCGACAACTTGATATCTCTCAAAATAAACTCAACCTAATCATGAAACAAACACTTTTGTCAATTATAGTACTCGTATTAGTATCCTGTGGAGGTGACAAACCACAATCTATAGAGGCTATTATAGAAGCTGGAAATGTAGAAACTCTAAAGGCAAAGAAAGCCGAGTTAAGCACAACAGCAGCAACAATTGCAACGGAACTTGCTCAAATAGAAAAAGCAATAGCAGAAAAAGATCCAGCAGCAAAAAAAGAAGTTCTTGTGACAACAATGTCTGTAAAAGATACCTTGTTTAATCACTATGTTGAGATTCAAGGAAATGTCGAAACAAAACAAAATGTATTGATATACCCAGAATACCAAGGGACACTATTACGTGTAAACGTTAAAGAAGGACAACGTGTTTCTAAAGGACAAATCCTTGCACGTATAGACGATGGAGGTCTGAATAGTCAAGTAGCACAACTAGAAACACAAGCTGCACTTGCAAAAACTACGTTTGAAAGACAAGAACGTCTTTGGAATCAGAAAATAGGATCTGAAATCCAATACCTACAATTTAAATCACAATATGAATCTGCTCAAAATATGGTGAAGCAGATGAAAAGCCAGCTAGGAAAAACGGTCGTGAGAGCACCATTCTCAGGTGTGATAGATGATGTCGTTACAGAACAAGGAACCGTGGTTGCTCCAGGTATGGCATTATTTAGAATTGTAAACTTAAACAACATGTACGTAAGTGCAGAGGTTCCTGAAACCTATCTTACAACCGTACGTAAAGGAAAAGATGTACGTGTATTCTTTCCGGTACTCAATGAAACTATAGAAGCTAAAATTAGACAAGCCGGTGATTACATCAACCCCGCTAACCGAAGTTTCCCTATAGAAGTAGCTGTTCCTAATACAAAAGGAAACGTAAAACCTAATCTTACCGCTAGGCTTTCTATTAATGACTACACAGCCGAAAACGCTATTCTTATCCCTCTCAATGTGATTAATGAAAATGCAGCGGGAGAACAGTATGTGTATACCGCTTTCGCGAAAGCGGATAATAACACAGTTATAGCTAAACAACATATCATCACGACAGGTAAATCTCAAGGTGACAAAATAGAAGTACTGTCTGGACTTAAAAGTGGCGACCTCATTATTGTAGAAGGAGCACGTTCTGTAAAAGACAATCAAGAAGTAAGAATCTTAACATACTAACACCATGAGTGCAAAGAAAAAGAAGAATGTAGACAAGGAATTTGGCTTGTCAAGTTGGGCGATAGACAATCCAACGATCATTTATGTATTAATGGGCTTATTCTTAGCTTTGGGAATGGGTGCTTACTTAGGTATGGCACGTGAGAATTTTCCAGAGATTAACGAGACTAAGATTTATGTCTCTGTTCCTTACCCTGGAAATACCGCAGAAGATATTGAACGCCTTATTGTAGATCCATTAGAAGACAAACTACAAAACCTATCTGGTGTAGAAGAAGTACTATCAACATCTCAAGAAGACTATGCCATTATTACGGTAGAGTTTGACTATAAAATGGATGTACAAGCTGCCAAGCAAAAAGTAAAAGATGAGGTAGACTCAGAAACTGCAAATGAAGATTGGCCTACATTTAACGGGGCTAAAGTAGAGCCTAATGTTTTTGATCTAAGTATCTCTGAAGAAACCCCTATTCTTAACGTAAATGTTTCTGGAGACTACCCAGTAGATAAACTCAAAGAATATGCAGAATACCTTCAAGATGAAATCGAGAGTCTTAAAGAAATAAAAGAAGCTACCATTCGTGGAGCACAAGAGCGAGAAGTAGAAGTTGCTGTAGACATCTATAAGATGATGGCAGCCAAAGTCAACTTTGACGATGTTCTCGGTGCGATAAGCAATGGAAATATGACCCTCTCTGCTG
>JBLHOX010000334.1:0-4190 GCA_047623725.1 Dokdonia sp.
GTCTTATGTCTTAGTCGGGCACGACTAAAACTAAGAACTCATCTTGACTTTTTGTCTTTAACCGAAAATGAGCTAAAATTTGTTCAGATGAAACTATTTTTGAAAGGCATAGTATCACTACGCGTAAGAAAATAGATAAAATATGGGCAGATTTAAGTCATTTTTTAGGAAATAGAAAAAGTCAAGACGAGTTCTACAATACAAATCGATACCCGATAGTTAAATCTACAGGAAACTCTCCATTATCATCTATGATAAAAGAGTACGCATCATTATAATTAAGCGATAGAAAACCTTTACCTAACTTAATATCAGCGCCCAATCCAAAAATAACAGGCCCTTGTAAATTAGACCCCGAATCTTCTTCAAATGCAATGAAATCATCACCTATCACTTCTGTCGTTCTTTTAGAAGACGTGAATGTAACCAACTTTGTGTTGAGGTATATTTGGAATGCTGGTGTTTTTATAAATTTAAAACGATGATTAATAGAAACCTGTGAAGCACTATAATCAAAATCATCACTAGTTAAGGTTTGCTTAAATTGTAATACAATCGCATGGCTAGGAAGTGCAGTCGCATCATATAGCTCAAAATCAAATCCAAATTGTCCGTTAGAGATATTGTCTGGATTATTTGTAAAAACACTATTTGTAATTCCTGCAAAAACCCCTAAACGATATTCCATATCGGTCAAGAAGCTATTTTCATTGTAAGACGGATCTACTTCTTTATTGTAGGCATTAAAAAAACGACGTAAACTCGCTAGTGTCAATTTCACTTTATCCGTATTTATATCAGTACCAGCCGTAAGTTCTTGTAGCTGTTTTTTATACTCATCTTGATACTTCTTTCCCTCTTTAGTATTGGTAAGTTCTACAATCGTATTTCCTTTTTTGGCAAAATAACGGTATTCCTGACTAAAGGTGTTCCAGAGTAACGTAATAGGACCTTCTACATCCGTTTTAAGCTCGTAAGATTGATTGTCTACAGTGTACGTGTCTGTTTGCGCAGTGATCGTTGAAAGACTTAGTAGGAGTACACAACAAAGGAGTATATAGTGTTTCATGAAAAAAAGATTTGGAATTTTAAAGGTAACAAAAATTCTTATCTCTTAAAATACCTGTCTTTCCACGTAAATCCTCCCTTTAATGAGCTTAAAGCAATGTATGAGCTTATAAAAGGATACCATAAAGCACATAGAGGATACCATAAAAAGAGCTTTAATTTATTAAAAAATTGTGCAGATTGAAATAGTAAAAATCCATCTGCAACAATTTTTATAAAGAGGATGCTATAAAATGGGAATGCTTCTTTGTCCGCTTTCGCGAAAGCAAAAACAACCCCAATCACAAAGGTTAAATTTGACATTAAAATAAGAAGTCCAACGCCTTTAGTAAACACTTTTGTATAACCTGTAGACTTTGCTGCCCAACGTGTACGTTGTCGTATAAAGGAAGTCCAACTTTCCTGAAAAGTGGTCGTGATAATTGCCTGTTGTGATTTGAGATAATGTACTTGCTTAGGATACGCAGTTGCAAATTTTTCTAAAATAAAGTGATCATCTCCGCTCGCAATATGGTTGTTTCCTTGAAAACCGCCAACGTCCATAAAAGCTGCTTTTTCATACGCCAGATGCGCTCCATTACATAAAAATGGGCGATCTATACCAAAACCACCTATCGTTGCTCCCGCAAGACTAAGCGTGTCCATTTGTTCAAAAGCATTTAGAAATGAGGTCGTTTTAGGAGGCAAGGTCACAGGGCCGGCAACCAACTTTGAGTTGTTCTCTTGTATAAAAGTATGTAGCGTGCTCAACCATAAAGGCGGTACAATGCAATCTGCATCTGTGGTGACAATCCAAGAATGTGTAGCGGTCGTAATAGCCGTTTGGATCGCATCTTTTTTTGGAGAATGAGAAATTCGGATGTTATCTAATATCTTGATGTTTGTTACTTGATGGGTTTCAATAAATGATTTGATGCATGCTACAGAGTTGTCTTGTGAATCATCATTAATCAATAAAATCTCAAATAAGAATTTAGGATACGTTAACTGTGCAAGACTTTCAAGTAATAGAGGAAGGTTTGCTTCTTCATTTCGAAAAGGAATAATCACAGAAAACCCTTGTGTAGGCGTACTCACTGGCAATGTAAAATGAGGTGTTTTCCTAGCTCCATACGATAGTATTCCTATAAGAAGAACGTACCCTAGCATAATACTATACATAATAACAAGCACAATCATAAAATATTTTTTTTTTGACGTGTTAGCGTAGTATCTGTTAGCATAAAATAGCTGCCGGGAAGTATAGGAAGTACCCCGTTAAAAAGCCACATCAAAAATGTGATGGCAACGATGGTGATTTCTGGAGCGGCTATCCATGAGAATATAGCAACGGCAACTCCTGTTTTAATAACCACATCAAAAAGTTGTAGCATCGGCACTAGCGAACTTATCAAATACATGGTCGTGATAAGCCCCATACTTAAAGGATAAGAAACATCCACTTGAAATAGTGTAAGTAAAAAATAAAACTGATGCGCAAACAATAGATACCTCACAAAAGAAAAAACCCATGCCTTTTGTTTATTTGAAGAAGCAATCGTCTTCATAAATTGTTGGATGCGTTGCCAAGAATATCCTTTAATACTCCACCGTACCTTATCTAATATTCGAGGAGTTAGATACACCAATGGAATCCCCAAAAGAAGCGTTACGATATAATACCAACTCAAAGCAGGAAATAACATGAACACACAAATCCCAATACCTATGCTGCCAAAAATAGTGGTGGCTAGCATTTGATATCCATTTCCTAATAGCGTTAAGAAGAGAACTTGTTTACGTTGATGTGCTGGAAAAAATAATGCCTTGGCACCATACTCTCCAATTTTTGCAGGCGTAATAAGTGAGGTGATATGCGCTTTTAAGACTTGTTTTATACTCTCTTTTGTCGAGATCGCAGCACAATAATTTGCTAACGTCTTCCACTTTAGAACTTCAAACAGCCAATTGAGAATGGATAATAATAGTAATATTGCTATATTGCTATATGTAAATAATGATATAAAATGACCTTTAAAATTTTCAAGAATAGGAATCGTATCTTGAGCAATACGTTTCCATACAAAAAAGATAGCGACAGCCAAAATCAAAATTTTGACACTATAGCCTAAGAATTGTGTAGCTTTGTGGGAGACGCCTTGCATAACAAACAAAGTAACAAATAATACCAAGTAAACTTTAAAATGGCATGTAAATAATTTGAATTATATCGTGATTAGATAAATAAGAAAATCTAAGCATAGTAGCGCTACGGTTCTATTTTATTATGAAATATACCTGCGATAGAAACATATTATTAGGGTTATTTTAAATTTTAATTGGTACAAACAGAAACTTCTCATTTGAAAGAAGAAAGAATCATATTAGGTATTGATCCCGGAACCACTATTATGGGGTTTGGGCTCATCAAAGTGGTCAATAAAAAAATGGAGCTTATACAACTTAATGAGTTGTTACTCATGAAGTATAAAGACCCCTACATAAAACTCAAGCTCATCTTTGAACGTACCATCGAACTCATAGATACCTACCATCCCGATGAGATAGCTATTGAGGCACCCTTCTTTGGGAAAAACGTACAGAGTATGCTCAAATTAGGAAGAGCACAAGGAGTTGCCATGGCGGCAGGACTCAGCCGTGAAGTACCTATTACAGAGTATTTACCTAAAAAAATTAAAATGGCAATCACCGGCAACGGAAATGCCAGTAAGGAGCAAGTCGCAAAAATGTTACAATCACTCTTAAAGATGAAAACACTTCCTAAAAACCTAGATAGTACCGACGGACTCGCCGCTGCAGTATGTCACTATTACAATTCAGGAAAAATAGAGACAGGTAAAAGTTATACCGGATGGGAAGCTTTTGTAAAGGAAAATGAGAAACGGGTTAAAAAATAGACCTATGAAAAATGATGCTAAGAATGTTGTATGCAAAAACTGTAAAACAGAAATAGCAGGTAACTTTTGTATGCATTGTGGACAAAGCAATAAGGTGACAAAAATTACAATAAAAGACACTTTCCTAGATTTTCTAAATAGTATCTTCTCTGTAAATGCACCATTACTAGTCACCGTAAAATTATTATTTCTTAACCCAGGAAAGCTATTCCGAGAATTTTTAGA
>JBLHOX010000335.1:0-4190 GCA_047623725.1 Dokdonia sp.
AAACGAAAATTGTGTAGAGTTATATATCCCTAATGATATCGAATATAAGGCGTCTCCTCATGTTACTTTTCCAGTAGGTAATGATGGTGATGATGATTTTGATATACCAAGCTATATCGTAGGAGCTCATCTACTAACGAATCAAACTTCTGGAGGGTCAGGATGGAGAATTTTTCCTGGAAAGCCAAAAATCACATTATGTAGATCCTATATGGCAGCAGGAGCAATAACACTCTCCCCTTTAGAAATAACAATTGGAAATCTTATTATTGCAAGGCCGTATAGAGATCAGGATGCAGGCTGCAACTATATCTCTATAGCAGTAAGCGATTTCACCTTGTATTTAGACTAGTCATAAAATCAAATTCCCTGTCTAAAAATAATTAGACAGGGAATTCTCTAGTTGGTTGGGTTAGGTGTTAGATGTATTGAGTTCTAACGGACTCTTAATGGGTTTTATTGAACTTTTACAAAGCCGTTTAATATTTTTTCACAATCTTCAATATACGAATTTAAAAGACCTTGTGAGGTATAGGTAATAAATTGTACCGTCCCACTTGGACTAGAATAATAATACCCATAATAGGTGAATTTAATGCCTTGTAACGTACCATTAAGTTGTAGGAATAGTACTTTTTGACCATTTACTGTTCTGTACTCTTCTTGTATTACCTGTAAATCTGGTGCAGCTTCTCGCCCATTTTCTAAGGCAATTTCTTTTAAGTTTTCTATAGGAATTTCTAGCTTTTCTGCGATAATCATCCCATACAGATCTTCTCCTTTTAATTGTAACTCATACTCTGCTTCTGGGTTATCTTGTGCTTTTTGGAAACTCCATTCTGTAAGGTCTAACCAAACACCTATGTCTACTTTTGTGCTTTTAAGAAGAAATGTAGCATCATCACTTCTATAGAAAGGATCTGTATTTACGTATACCGAAGTAGCTATTTCATCCTCTTGATTTGCGTATTTCCAAGTGCCATTTTCATAAAGTAGTACTTCTTCTCCTACTTCTGTGACTGCTTTTTGTTGTGCGTTTATGGTACTAAGGGTTCCTAAGAAAGCTAAAGCAAAAATTATTTTCTTCATAAATGTGTTACTAATGTGTCTATGTTAAGAGAATGCTAATTAATGAAAAAAAAATGACTTATGTAAAAAAGGTTTGAACTACTCAATGATCTTTTATTAACATTAGATAATGTTTGTCATATACTTTCAATTAATAAAAGGTATTCACAGAAACAGAACTTCATAAAAACGCATAAAAACCCCCATGGAATCTATAGAAACGATCTTATTGTAAAACTTGTAAATCAATAGAAAGTAAAGCCAATGGAATCCGTAGGAACGATCGTATTCCAAAAAGTGTCAAAACAAGCTAATTGTCACCCTGAGCCTGTCGAAGGGATGTTGATAATCAAAAGATGAAAAACTTCGACACCCTCAGTTTGACAAAACAAAAATACTTTATAGACAATCTCTTTTAATAAAAAGCCAATGGAATCACGTAGGAACGATCGTATTCTAAAACTTTTAACCATTACAAAGTAAAAGCCAATGAGGTCGCATAGAAACCTTCTTATAAATAAAAGTATGCTTAAACACAAACCCTTACTCAGACTGCACCAAAAGCCAATAAATCGAGTAAGAACGATCTTACTCTAAAAATATAATTTGATACAGTACAATCAAAGTTACATTCAACCTATAAAAAACCAATGAAGTCACACAGGAATAACCCTATCATCTAAAAGTGTGCAATAACACATGGTATTAAAAAAGCCGATGGAATCACGTAGGGACGATCTTATTGTAAAACTTGTGAACCACACAAAGTAAAGCCAATGGAGTCCGTAGGAACAGTCTATTCTAAAACTTGTGAATCATTACAAAGTAAAGCCAATGGAGTCCGTAGGAGCGATCGTATTCTAAAACTTGTAAACCAATACAAAGTATAGCCAATGGAGTCCGTAGGAGCGATCGTATTCTAAAACTTGTAAACCAATACAAAGTATAGCCGATGAGGTTGCGTAGTAACGATCTTATTGTAAAAAGTGTGCTGAAAGCTACACTTTTTACAATAAGATCACCCACATAAAGGTCGTTAGAGATGGGGGTAAAACAAAAAAGTCTTCCATTTCTGGAAGACTTTTTGAGCCGATGGAGGGACTCGAACCCACGACCTGCTGATTACAAATCAGCTGCTCTAGCCAGCTGAGCTACATCGGCATTGCGGCTGCAAATATAAAATAGTATCTCATATTTGCAACAACTTTTTCAAAAAAAAATTATAATTTATTAATACGCTCTACAAGTCCTGTTGCTTTTTCCTCAAGCTCAGCACGTACCGTCTTTATATGCTTCTTTTTATCTTCAACTTTTCTGTCATTTACTTTTGCAATAAGTACGTCAAATGTCTGAATTGCATCATCAATAACTGCTTCACCTTTTCCTGCATCTGCTTCTGGAGTAATTGCTTGCCAAACGTATACAGCATCAATGATATCACCTAGTACAAAATTGATGTCTTTCTTTAAATCTCTAATATTTGCCATAATGTATTATTTCGTGCAAAATTAAGATAATTTAGTACGATTTACAGATAAACTTCAAGAAATTTAGCATCCTTTCCTTCAAGTTGTACAGATGTACAATCTGCAGGAATTAATAAGGTCTCCCCTAGTGCTAATGTATAGATCTTTTCTTGATGTGTACACGTCATTTTCCCTGCTACCATCATAAGGACTGTAAAGCTATCGGTACGGTTTATGGTATATGGAGATGCTCCTAATAGGGTTATATCGGTTTTAAAAAATGGGCTGTGTTTTAACTTCTGTGCTCCTATTTTCTTTGGATCGTGTTCTAAAATATAATCATCAGGGTTTACATAACGCAACGCTTTACGGGCATGATCGATATGTAAATCTCGTAAACTCCCATCAGGTTGTTTACGATCATAGTCATATACACGATACGTAATATCTGATGTTTGTTGAATCTCTGCTAAGACAACCCCTTTCCCTATCGCATGAATCAAGCCTGCGCTTATAAAAAAGCAATCACCAGCTTTTACATCTATATACTGAAGATGGTCATTTACGGTTCCATTTTCAACAGAAGTATCAAATTTTTCTGGTGTCATTTCTCCTTCAAAACCAATAATAATTTGTGCTCCCGGATCAGCTTTCAGGATGTACCACATTTCTGTCTTTCCTTTTCCATGATGAAGTGCTTCAGCAAGCGTATCATTAGGGTGAAGCTGTACAGATAAGTCATCTCCGGCATCTATATATTTAATGAGTAACGGAAAGTTTTCTCCAAATCGGTCTACGACAGTTGTACCTAAAACCGCTTTCGCGAAAGCGGATACCACCTCCCCTAATGTTTTTCCTTTAAGGTCTCCTTGTGCAACCACACTTTGGTCATTAGGCAGGTCTGCCATTTCCCAGCTTTCGCCGAAAGGCAAATCTTCTTCTGTTTTATATAAAAACGTTTTAAGTTGTTGTCCTCCCCATATTTTCTCTTTGAGAATCGGTTTAAATGTAATTGGAGACCAACGGGTTATGTTCATTTGACAATTGTTTTATGATATGGGGCTATATCATATCTTTTATATTAATTTCTTTATAGATGTTATTGGTATTTATTCTCCTTTATAGATAACAAAATTACGTGGTGTCTCATATAGGGTAATGGTAAGATCAAACTTTGGATCAAGTACGGGTTTCATTTTATTATAAATGACAACGGCTATATTTTCGGCTGTTGGATTTAAGTTTTTAAACTCAGGTACTTCTAGGTTTAAATTTTTATGATCAAAGGCATCTTCTACTTCAGATTTGATAAGATCTTTAACAATTTTCAAATCTATTAGATATCCTGTCTCTGGATCAATATCTCCAGTGATACCAACAATAAGTTCATAATTATGACCGTGAAAATTTGGGTTATTACATTTACCAAACACATTTTGGTTTTTAGCGTCATCCCAGTCTTTTCTATACAAGCGATGTGCGGCATTAAAATGTGCATGCCTATTTACAGTAATTCTCATGATTCTAAATGGGAATAAAATCGTTCAAAAATAATTTTAAACCATTCGGTATATTCTTCCGGATGTTGGTCTATATCTTCTTTTACGCTTTCTAATGGCATCCATTTCCAAGAAGCTACTTCCTCTTCATTAATCA
>JBLHOX010000336.1:0-4164 GCA_047623725.1 Dokdonia sp.
TACCCAGGATTAGGAATCAAGACCTTGTCACCAGGATTGAGAAAAGCCATACTGATGTGCATAATCCCTTCTTTAGACCCCATTAAAGGCAACACCTCTGTCGCTGGATCTAAAGCAACCTCATAGTGTTTTTTATAAAAACCCGCCATCGCATC
Source organism: Dokdonia sp. (assembly GCA_047623725.1). Taxonomy (GTDB): domain Bacteria; phylum Bacteroidota; class Bacteroidia; order Flavobacteriales; family Flavobacteriaceae; genus Dokdonia. Next base: position 156 of record JBLHOX010000336.1, read on the forward strand.
TCTCAATTCAGGGATGCCTGTATAACTCTGGTACTGGTGTGCTCTAGGGCTTTCTAATCCTTTTTTCAAGGCTTCAACCACTGCTGTTGGAGCAGCTACATCTGGACTACCAATGCCCATATTTATAATAGGATGTCCAGCAGCTTCAAGCGCACGCACTTCTTTAAGCTTTCGCGAAAAATAATACTCCTTAGTCTCTTGTAATCTATTTGCTGGTTGTATCATTTTCTCTTACGGTTTTCATATTCCCCTAATATTTTAAAATCTGTAGACATAATCGCTAGTACTTTTTTTGCTTTTTCATAATCACTATACGCATCAAAGGTTACATCTACAAAAAAAGCATATTTCCACGGTGTTTCTATAACTGGCATAGACTGTATCTTGGATAAGTTAAGTTTACAGTCACTCAGAATATTTAAAAGCGTTGCCAGACTCCCTCGCTTATGATCTGTTGTAAAGCAAATGGATGCTTTATTACAATCTATATTTACGTTCTTATCTTTGGTATTTAAAATAAAAAAACGTGTCTCGTTATTTTTGATCGTTTGTATTTGAGGAGCAATAATATCCAAGTCATATATTTGAGAAGCGGCTACACTTGCAATAGCGCCTATTCCTTTAAGGCCTTCTTTTTGAATTTGACGAGCAACACCGGCAGTATCTGTATCTTCTACTAGTTTTATAGAAGGATATTTTTGAAAAAACCTGCGGCATTGTATATGAGCCATAGGATGTGACCACACTTCTTTAATATCTGCTATCGTTTGCCCAGGCAATCCCATAAGGTGATGCTGTATATCTAGATAGAACTCTCCTTCTATCGTAAGTTGATGTTGATCTATCAATGCATAATTAGGTAGGATTGCTCCTGCAATAGAGTTTTCTATAGCCATAACAGCTGTCGTTGCCTTTCCAGTAACTAACTGATCTACCAGCATAGGAAAAGACATACACTCTATCACAGCGATTTCTGGCTCAAAAAACTCTTGAGCTACCTTATGATGGAAAGATCCTTTTACACCTTGAATTGCTATTCTCATGTTATTCCCGCGAAGGTTGGAAATCTCGTCCCAGCATTCGACTTTTTTTTATCACGAAGGCGGGAATCCCATCCCAACATTCGACTTTTATTTCAATTTCCTTTTTAACAATTCACTCAGTTATCAAAGTAACGCTACCTTTTAAGATTCTCGCCTTCGCGAAAATGCCCTTAAAGGACAAAAAAAAGCCCTGATAAAATAATTATCAGGACTTTTAAGATTTTTGAGTGTATTTATTACAACTACCGTCCCGATTTCAACTGCCCGAAGAAAAAGAAAAAGTTATTCCAGTAATAAACGTTTGTAAACATTATGAATTTGTTATGACGTAAATGTAAAAAAAAAAGTCAGGTGAACAACATAAGTTACTTTTTTTTTCTCTTTTTTTTCAGTAGCTTCATTCTAGAAAGCTCTCATCTTTAAGGATGCGTAAAATCTATTGGTATGTAATGAAATTCTTATCGTTCTTATTCGTTAGTTTTGTAAAAAGTTTCATTTATGTCTATCACTGTAAAAAATATAACAAAAACATATAGTACTCAAAAAGCATTGGATGACGTTTCGTTTACCCTCAGGAAAGGAGAAATTGTAGGTTTTTTAGGACCTAATGGTGCTGGAAAGAGTACTATGATGAAGATCCTAACCACATATATCTCTCCTAATCAAGGAACTGCTTCTGTAAATGATTATGACACGATAACAGATACACAAAACGTACGTAAATCTGTAGGATACCTCCCAGAGCACAATCCTTTATATTTAGAAATGTATGTGCGAGAATACTTAACCTTTAATGCCAATATCCATAACACATCTAAAGAACGTGTTGCCGAAGTAATCTCACTTACAGGCTTAACTCCTGAAGTTCATAAAAAAATAGGGCAGCTATCAAAAGGATATAGACAACGTGTTGGACTAGCCAATGCACTATTACATGATCCAGAAGTACTTATATTGGACGAACCTACAACAGGGCTAGACCCTAATCAGCTATTAGAAATACGGGGGCTTATAAAATCTATAGGGAAAGAGAAAACCATATTAATGAGTACACATATTATGCAAGAAGTAGAAGCTATATGTGATCGTGTTATCATTATCAATAAAGGAAAAGTAGTTGCAGATCGTAATCTGAAAGACCTTAGAGAAGGCCAACAACAAACGGTGATTGTAGAATTTGATTACCGCATAGAAACCGTTGCTTTAGAAAGATTAGACAAAGTGACTTCTGTAAAAAATACACATGATTTTATCTACGAGGTCACGTTTAATACCAAAGAAGATATGCGCTCTAAAGTATTTGATTTTGCGCACGATAATGATCTTAAAATCTTACAGCTTAATCAAAAGAATGCAAGTTTAGAAGGATTGTTTTTGGAGTTGACTAACGATTAATAGTGATTAAACTCAAGTTAAAAAGAAAAACCAAATCCAATATTTGCAATCAGCAAGCCACTATCGCCAACACCTGGGATATCAGGAATCTCTTCAATCCCAACGCCTGCCACGCCGTTTACAACTCCCGTAACCACAATTTCTTTTGGGATGTCTCCAAAGCCATACCCAGCTTCAATTCTAAAGTAAAATTTCCTTCCAAGCTTTGCTCCTAGCTTTACATTAAAGGTACTTATCTCGATTTCCCCATCGGCAAATCCTGTAAATAATTCTCCATTTATAGTTTCGGCTCCCTCAATAGAACTTTCTGCATCAAACCGAGAATAGGATAATGAAGCATATAAGCCTTTGCCTTTATCTCCAAAGTAAATATTACTCCCTATCTCAAAGAAATTAATAGCATTTTCAGATTCGTCTACATCAACATTAAATGAAGAGTAATCTATAAAGGGAGCAATTCTATTATTAAAAAGTGGGGTTACATACTCTATACCACCACCCACAATATTAGGAACCCCCACCTTTACGCCTATGCGAAAGCGAGGTATTGGTCTATCGTCTTTACTGGAAGTATCTTCAGTCTCTTGACCGTAGCCTATTGCCAAACTTGCAAGTGCTATTACTATAGAAAGTATTCTTTTTTGCATCGCTAAATTGTTTTTAGTAACTAAATTTATAAAAAAAAAATTGAAAATCAACACCTATTCAGAGATACTTTACTTAAAACTAGTAATTTAAAATACAGTTGCATTTTAATTTGACTCCATTATATCTTGGTTCACTAGCACCTGAAAGTCTTTGAAAAAACAGTCAGGGCATTCTTGTATGACAAAAGACGAGAACTACACCGTCTATAATGATTCTATTAAGGTAAAAATACTTCCTAAAGCACAGGATAGAAAATTATATGAAATCCAAAGTTTTTTATATTAACAAAAATGATTATTTCCAATAATCATAAATACGTTAGAACCGCTGTATTATTTTTAAGTATAGGATGGTTATACTTCTGGATGATAAGCTATCTTCATTATGTAGCCTATAGCAATAATTTCAATGAATTCTCCAGGCTCTTATCATTACCAAAGCTCACTATATATCAAAAGTCAATTTTTGAAGTAGTTATTATCATACTAGGATTACTATCACTTTACTTTAGTATAAGAACAAAAACGACTAAATCTTGGCAAAAAGCGTTGCTTATCATTTTATCATTAGCGCTACTACTTTTTAGTTTAGCCGACTTTCCATATATCTATTTTAATATTGACACGTTTTTTTGGGAGTAACTTATAGAATAGCATGTACCAAATAAGAAGGATTACTTACCGAGTTGACTTCAACATAAAATTCCCTCAGACACATATCCAAGGGAATTCTATGATCTTTAAAAATTATATTTAAAGTTGTATTGTAAAATCTTGATTCCCTATAGTGATCACTGCAACATTATCACAAACTCCATCCCCATAGTTTAAGATACCCGCTACATTATTTTGAGTAATAGCCAACGTTCCACTCACAAAATGAGGACATGTCGCCTCTCTACGTAAAGCCTCCATTACTTCTCC
>JBLHOX010000337.1:0-4164 GCA_047623725.1 Dokdonia sp.
TTTAAATTTTGGACTGCGGCCTTGGCTGTAGGATGATCTTTCCCCTCTAAACATGGAATCAAAAAAATCTGAATATTCTTGCTCTGAAAACCCTTCCTGACCAGATCGACGCTGAGACTGTTGTTGACGCGTGGCTTTTTCATATGCCTCTCCGTGTTCCCAATCCTTACCATACGTATCGTATTTTTTACGATTTTCAGGGTTGCTTAACACTTCGTTTGCCTCATTTATTTCTTTAAATTTTATCTCAGCTTCCTTGTTGTCTGGATTTAAGTCAGGATGATATTTCCTAGCGAGTTTCCGATAGGCAGTTTTAATTTCCTTTTCGGTTGCTGTCTTCGAAATGCCTAATATTTTATAATAGTCTATAAATGCCATTACTTAATTTTGTTTTTCTTGTTGGTTCTTCTAGATGGGTATAACAGCTTTTTATCTGATTTATGGCGCTGTTACCCCTTACTTTAATTGGTTCCGCTTTTCATACATCTATTCTTTTTATTTCGCCAGTGATCGTACAGGAAGTTTTGACGGTATTAAATATTGTTCCAAACTTTTCGATGTTCTTTTTAAGTAGCTCACTATTTAAAGTATCGTCTTGACTATAAATTTTCAATTCGTACTGTATGTTGTCCATCCTTGGCGGTTTTTCCAGACGCGTTGCATTGACGGTTATTTCAGCATGTGAGTATTCAAAATTCATGAACATAGAAAAGCGCTCCACATTTTTAAGAATACATGCTGAAAACGATCCTAAAAACAATTCTGCTGGATTTGGTAAAATATCAGCTGATTCTGGAGTAATCCCAAAAGCAATCTCGGATTGTTTTACATTGATCGAAGCCTTATTTTTTGAAGATGAATGGGCTTTAATTGAATATTTCATAAACTAATAGATGTTAGTATTCGGTTTATTGTTAATACCACTTAAAACCTAAAATAACATACATAATTAGTTTCTGGTGCCCCTATATTTCAGGACAAAATAAAACCGTAGCTACTGCTATGCTTTGATTTTCTACTTCATATAGGCACACTAAAATTTAAATTATTTTAATACGATTTTAAATTTTAATTGGTATAACTTGTTTGTGTATAATAGATGATATCTCAATTTTTAACATAAAGTTCTTTTTCAAGTGCTATGAGTATTTTTTGTTCAGATGCATCTATTCCTCCAAAAGCATGGGCAATGGTCTTTGCTGTAGCCATAAGGAGTGTATTTAGCGCTTTTGTAAAAATGAGAGGATGTTCTTTTTTATAGGAAACAAAGTCCTCATACATTTGGCAACCATCTAGTTCAAAAGCTTCTACACCTTCAAATACAGCTTCTATGATATGTGAAGGGTCTTCTTTAAATATTTGGTTAAGGTCATTATAACCAGTCCAATAGTCTTGTATACACCGTTGTAGCGCTTCAAATTCCTTGTCCTGAATAGTCATGTCTGATATGGCTATTGCATAAAATAGTTTGCCAAGATGCTGGTAAAAGATACTATTGTTTTTTAAAGAAAGTCTCATAGGATGCCATTTAAAATAATTCTTTAAAATTAATGGTGAAATAAAAGAAAAACTATGATAAGAATCACATTCTTGTTTTCAATAGAATAACGTATTTTTATGCTATGAATTTTTTTAAAGAAAGCATAGAAGATACTTTTTTAACCCTATTTGAAGGTGTTTCAGAAGGTATTATTGTGGTTAATAAATCTAGACAAATTGTAGCGAGTAATTCTTCGGTTAGGTCCATATTTGGCTATGAAAAAGAGGAGATAGAAGGAGCTATACTTGAGAAATTAATTCCTACAAAATATCATGACCATCATCACGGTCATTTTAAAAAATTTATGGAGCATCAAGATAAGAGGCAGATGGGCGTAGGGAGAGACTTATATGGATTGCATAAAGATGGGCGCGAGATCGCTGTAGAAGTAGGACTCAACCCTTTCATATTACACGGTCACTCTTATATCATGGCGTTAATAACCGATATTTCGGTACGTAAAGAACAAGAAACAGAAATTAAAAACCTAAATAATTACCTAGAAGCAAAAGTAACAGAGCGTACCCAACAACTTACAGAAGCACTTGAAGCAGAAAAAGAGCTTAATGAGTTAAAAACAAAATTCTTATCTCTAGTTTCTCATGAGTTTAAAACACCACTAGCTGGTATTCTTACATCGGCTACGCTTGCAGGAAAATATACGAAGGAAGAACAACAGGAGAAAAGAGAAAAACACTTAAAAACCATTCAAGGAAAGGTAAAGTACTTAAACAATATTATAGATGATTTTTTATCTATAGAACGTTTACAATCAGGTAAAGTCAATTATAAATTTAGCTCTTTTCCAATCAGTAAAATATTTGATGAGGTAATTTATGATGCTAATATGCACCTTAAAGATGGGCAAACTATTAAATACCCAAAGAATGCAGGGGATTTAATTATAGAGTTTGATGAAAAAATATTAGAATTGACACTTACAAATCTTATTCATAACGCTGTAAAATATTCTAGCGAAAACTCTACGGTAGATATCATCGTAACTAAAGAAGACAAACAATTACAAATTACGATTAAAGATGAAGGGATAGGTATCCCAGAAAAAGAACAAAAATTTGTTTTTGATAGATATTTTAGGGCAGAAAATGCCTTAACCAATCAAGGTACTGGAATAGGACTTAATATTGTAAAAAGCCATCTCGAAAATTTAGGAGGAACCGTCTCCTTTTCAAGTAAAGAAAATATAGGTTCTACATTTACCGTGACCATCCCCCTAGGGGAAAACTAACCCTATTATAAAATTGTATATGAAAACTATTTTATTAATTGAAGATGATACCGCTTTACGCGAAAACACCGCAGAACTCTTAGAACTAGCAGACTATCATGTGATTACCGCCGCAAACGGAATTTTAGGAATTACCGCTGCCAAAGAAAACCTTCCAGATATTATAGTATGCGATATTATGATGCCAGAAACCGATGGATATGAGGTTCTAGAAGTCGTATCTGAGTATCCTGAGACAAGTCATATCCCTTTTATATTTCTCTCTGCAAAAACAGAACATAAAGAAATACGGAGAGGAATGAATCTTGGCGCAGATGATTATCTCACAAAACCTTTTGAAGAAGAAGACCTCATAAGTGCTATTGAAAGCCGTATTGCAAAAGCGACGATACTTTCCAGCATCGTAGGGGAGAATACAAAGGAAGTAGATGAAGATCAAATACGGAGTCTTAATGAGTTAAAAAACTTTTTTGATGATACAGGGGAGATCGTCACCTATAAAAAAGGAGAAGTGATTTTTGATGAAGGAGACAACTCAAACCATATCTATTTAATTTTAAAAGGGATTGTAAAGACCCATAAAATGGACGAAAATGGCAAAGCGCTTATTACAGCTTTGTTTAAACCGGACGACTTCTTAGGATTTACTTCCTTCATAGATAATGTGCCGTATCAAGAATCTGCCACGGTTATAGAAGACGCAAAGCTTGCTTCGGTAGTAAAGCATGACCTAAAAGATATCTTAGAAAAAAGTCAAAAAGTATCCCTAGAACTCATGGAGCTTTTAACAGATAACCTTTCTGATATCAAATCACAATTATTACAAATGGCGTATAGTTCTGTGCGTAAAAAAACGGCACAAACGATCTTACAATTTGTAGAAATCCTTAATAAAACACCAGAAGAAGGGATTCGTATCTCTAGGAGTGATCTTGCAAGTGTTGCTGGTATAGCAACAGAGAGTTTAATACGTACGTTATCTGGATTTAAAAAAAGTGGATTTATAGAAATAGAAGGGCGTAATATTAGAATAGTAGATATAGAAGGTTTAAAAGAGATAGAGTAATTCTTATGTATACATAAAGGGTTTGATTCTAAGTACGCTTTCGCGAAAGCGTAAAAAACCTCATAGCTATAAGTTGATATTTGTCATAGTTGCCTAGCGTTCATCTAAATATATTTGTTTTCACAACACATTTAGATGACATAGTAGGATGAAAGATATCAATGTAGTTTTTTTATTTCTAGCTTTAATCTATAGAATTCCTCGAGGTTCTACCTCGGGGTCAAAGAGGAAAGTTTGAAAACGGATAGTTTTCATAAAACTAAAAATAAGTTTTTTCTGCTTGATACCTCGATGGCTCTGCCTCGGGGT
>JBLHOX010000338.1:0-4150 GCA_047623725.1 Dokdonia sp.
ATAAACTTATTTTTAGATCTAGATGGAGTTACCTCTAATGTTCAATATATAATGGTATTTGGTATGTAATATCTTTTTTCATTCTTTCTCTGATATCAATAATCGCAGTTGATTTTTCATTTTTTCAACAATAATTTCTACATCTTTCTCAATTCTTTCAATACTACTATTGCTGACGAATATCAATTCTGCTAGTTCAGTTCTATACATCCCATGTTCAATTCGGGAATGCAGAATACGATTCCAAATCTAGCAGGGAGTGAAACCGTTTCAGGAACACATATCTGTAAAGCCACACAGTATCGTAGTTTGGATCGTGATGGGTGGTTGGGATGATAGCAACAGTTACAAAACCGTGTCAACGAAGGGAATCCGCTTTCGCGAAAGCAAATACAGAATGAATAGTGGTTAAGTGGATGTAAAGTAAATTTGGGTGTGTTACTTATAGGATAATATAGTTTTTCTTGCTTTTATTTTATGATTCATCATACTAGATAAAAAAGTTATTCACACTTTTTTAGCAAAATAGATTTGTATGCAAATACTACTGTTTTTATATTAATACAATTTATTTTAAAATATAATTTATATCAATTTGTATCAATGTAATACTTAGTATAAAAAAACAGGACATAGCATTAGTGTTTTCTGTTCATAAGTCTTTTTCGAGCCCATAAACGATCTTCTTATATTACTTAAAATTAAGTAAATAAGTACACGAGTGTTTTGTCACAATCATTATAAAATGCTTTTTGTTACTTGGTTTAAATCAATGGAATCAGAGTTTTCAAAAGGTGTACTTTACTAGGTTAAAGTTCCTTTATAGCTTGCAATTATAAATGAAATTATTATGAATAGCTTTATAATAATTAGTACTGATAGTTTAGATATTACTTTTACCTGGATTACAGTTATATCTATAGTTGTATTTGGTGTTTTAAGAATACTTATTAAACTGATTGATATTTGGCATTCAAATAAATTAATAAAGAAATATCAAAAAGATCCAGACGGAGTTAAGAAAGCATTAAAGGCAGTAGGCAAGTTCAAAGCTTAAACTAAAGATAATAGATTAAAATTTAAAGACCTTCAGTTTTGAAGAAAGCAGAATGAAATTTAACTAGACATTATCCGCTTTCGCGAAAGCGTAAAACCCCACACATCAATATGCACTTACTTATCAAACGATTTTAAGAAAAAGAATAGTTTATATATTGATAATTAGTGTTTTATAGTACCTTTAGGGGAAGTGCGCGGCGATTCCGAAAACCGTATATAAATAGAGTAGGAAATATCAAATATATTTTTAACATGTTAAAACAAATTCAATCTATTTCATCTATTAAACATTTAACAAGTCATCAACAAAAAAACGTATTAGGAGGTAATCCGTCGGGAGATTTGTATATATGTGAAGACTGCGAAGATGGTATTCAAGAGTGTGAAAATCAAAAGAATGGAGATATAGATTATTTGCCTTGTGCTATTGGAGGTGAGCAGTAAAACTCTAAAAATCACCTTAAAAAAGAGCGTTATTACATCCTGTTTTTTAAGGTGAACTAAATTTATATAAATTGCTAAAAGTCATTTAACCATAATTTTATGTGCTTTTTTAAGATTACGTAGAGTCCGCTTTCGCGAAAGCGTAAAAACCTTATAATCAATTCTTTATTTGATAATTAATGTATTGAAATTACTGTAAGAAAAAAGAGTGAACCTATTGGTTTTAAGTATTTTAAGGTATCTTTATAATACTATACCATTCAAAATAAATCAATATGGAAACAAAATTTGGGTTTACTTCATTATCTATTTCAGAATTTGAAACATGGATCAAGCAACAGCATGTTGCTAGAACCGTCTTATTTATTCAGGAACATCATACCTTCTCACCAAGCTACATTCACTTTAAAGAGAATAATCATTTTAGAATGCAACGCGGTATGAAAAACCATCACGTTAATAACAACGGGTGGAGTGATATAGGACAGCATTTTACTATTTTTCCAGATGGACAAGTCATGACAGGAAGAAGTTTAGAAAGATCTCCAGCCTGTATATTTGGAAATAATAAACATGCGATATGTATAGAAAATGTTGGGTACTTTGATAGTGGAGAAGATGACATGACCACACAGCAACGCGATAGTATTATACGCGTAACAGCGGCACTATGTAAACGTTTTAATATCCCCGTATCTACAGATAGAATTGTCTATCATCACTGGTTTGATTTAAGTACAGGAGCACGTACTAATGGAAGTGGAGTGACAAAAAGTTGCCCAGGAACCAACTTTTTTGGAGGAAATACCCTTGCAGATTGTGAGCAAAACTTTTTGCCTCTTGTCGCAAGTTCAATTGGTGGCGAGACCATCACAGGAATCTTGCCTCCTTCTATAAAAGGCTATGGGTATGTAACTGCCGATGTATTAAATATACGAAGTGGCGCTAAATCCTCCTTTAATAGAATAGGAGAAACATCACTAGGTGCTATTGTACGTATTTATGAAGAAAAAAATAATTGGTACAGGATATCAGAAGATAATCAAGAATGGGTATATAGTAATTATGTAAATGATGTAAAACGCGCAACCGTAAATGCAGATGTGTTAAATGTAAGAAGTGGCGCTTCTACACGATTTCACGTAGTAGGCTCTGTGGTAAAAAATCAAGAAGTTTTTGTGTATGAAGAAAATGGGGGTTGGTCGCAAATTAGCTTAGATGAACAATGGGTATCTAGTCGATTTTTGGATCTAACATCGTAACACCTCTTTTTATGTATATAAAAACAGTTATACAGCATATCGCTACGAATATGAAAAGATCAATAACGCTTTTGTAGTGATTATTGTGTCATACATATATCTAGCGTAGGTTTGAATAGATTGCTATCTACGCACCTAATTTATTTTTGTTACTTGTATTGATACGTTAGTGTGCACAACTCCAATATAGCAATACATAGTCTTAGTGTATGTATTCTATTGGAACGTTTATGTAGAAAAGGTTTCTTAGAAAAGAGGGGGTCGTGGTGCACTCCCTCTTTTTTATGCTAGAATGTATCGTATTAATATGGTCTTTATGCTGCATTGCTACACAGTATAAGTGTTTAGTGCTCAGTAAACCCGTATTTATACCTATAAATTTTTTTAACATTTTTTTTACATTTGGATTACAAATCATTTGAGGTTCCTCAAACCTCACTAACCAAATACCTATAAAATCCAAAAATCATGAAATTATTCAAACACATTTTTTGTTTGCTATTTTTGACAGTCAGTCTAATAGCCTGCAAAGAGACTACAAAAAGCGGCTATGATGACGTCAAAGAAGTTATAGTCGATGGCGCAAATGCTGATAAAACGATCAAACAAGTCTCCCTAGATAGCCTTAACATTAATTGCACCATAGTACCTACAGATTGGTTCACAGGAAATGTTCCAGCACCAGATCCAGGTTTTATCAATTCTAATTCTAACAACTGTGATTTCCATTTGTTATCATGGCAATATTTCTTATGGTTAACCGAGGAGGTAAACGGACAGCTTCGGTTTGAAACCATGTTTACAAATAAAGCAATCAGGCCTGAATATAAGAACGATACCTATCATGTACTAGATGTGGTAGAGCAGGCTCTTTCTAAAGGAATGCTCGTTGATCAAAATGGGAGAGCGGTGTATAGTAGTATTATCATTGATAGTACATTCCAAAATTTTGTGTTAGAAAAAAAATTATATGACAGAGATACCATGGCTGCATTTAATCCTAAAATTGGATTTCCTCCAGGTTCTCTAACCCTTAAAACTTCTTGGAAAATTGTACAGGAAGGAGATGATACATCAAAAATATATACACAAAAATCAGATATAGAACTGTTAGAACTAGTTGATGGTCAACCAAGAATTAATAAAGAAAATCCTAAAATTCAAACAGATGTTGAGGTTGCTTTAGTAGGACTTCACGTAGCTTTTGTCCCAGATGGACATGAAGAGTTTGTATGGGCGACTTTTGAATTTGACGGTAATGCACCCGATTTTCCAGCAGCGGCAGGTCTTAATACACCAGTATCTTCAAAGGATTGGTTATTCTATGCAGCAAATACAACAGCAAGAGATGTCAATACAGACAATGCAGGTCTTCTAAAATTTGT
>JBLHOX010000339.1:0-4135 GCA_047623725.1 Dokdonia sp.
TAGGATCTAATAAAGCATCAATTCTTGCGATCACATCTTGATAATGATATTTTGTAATCTTGTTAATGTTACCATTTTTAGCACTTCTAAGAATAGAACGTAAGGTCGTGAGCTCTCCGCGTATTAATGACTTAATATCTGACGTATTCGTATCATATATAAATGTACTTTCAAACCCTGGTCTTCCTTTTCTTTTTTTGGGACCATCATCAGTCATTAAGAATTGCATTCTATCAAGGTAAGACTTCTGTAAATTTCTTCTATAGATATCTACGCTTTGTCCTCTAGAAGCTTCTGACCATAAACCTTTACGTAATTGAGATAACATTTCATAAGCACTATAATATTCTTCATTGATTGTCTCTGCATCTATTAGTCTTCCTATCCGATCAAAACTTAAAAGACCATTAAGATAACGTGATTGCACAGTACGCATACGTTCAAAATAACCTGCATGATCTATGTTTTGTAATATCGTTTTATCTGCTAACCAATCTTGTGTTTTAAATAAATTTTCCTGTAGCCATTGCATAGATTCTTTCTGCGAGTCTTTATTTAAGTGGGAATACACAACTCCTTGCTGATCAGGATTTTTTATGTTTTCAAATACACCTCCAATATTGGTAACGACATGGCCTACATATCTACTATAAACTCCTAATAGCTCTCCATATAATTCTTCTAAATCTTGGTAATTATTTGTCTGATCAGACGTCCATTCGGGAAGATTAACTGCTACATATTTTAGGTTTTTGATTCCATAAGTACTCGCTTTTATAGGGTCATCTCCTATACCTTCTGTTTGAGATTGTGGATCAAAACGGCTTGATTGGCGTCCGAATTTATAGATAGGATCATTTGCTTTTTCAAGCACCCAAGTATTTAATGTAGGAAGTTCTGCTTCTGGAGTGGCCACATTAGGTAACCATCTATACCCCCAATTGACAACGTAGTGATCATAAGGGCCCATCTGGCGTATAAAGCGTATGTTTTGATCTCCTGGTTGCGCTATATAATTATATCGAGCATAATCCATAATACTAGCAGCAATTCCATTTTTTTGAGTAAAAGCGCCATCTCTATAAGATTCTACATCATAGGCATAACTAGCCGCCATATTATGAGGAAAACCTAAAGCATGACCCACTTCATGAGCAATTACCATACGCATCATCTCCCCTATTTCCTCATCAGGTGTATCTAATGTACGAGCACTAGGGTTTGCAGCGCCAGTTTCTAATAAATAGCGGTTTCTATAACTACGTAAATGATTATGATACCATATAATATCACTTTCAATAATCTCACCACTACGAGGGTCTGATACACTTGGACCTACAGCATTACGTGTTGTACTTGCCACATATCTCACTACAGAATAGCGTATATCTTCTGGGCTAAACTCAGGATCTTCTTCTGGGGTTGGTGCATCTTTAGCGATAATAGCGTTTTTAAAACCAGCCGTTTCAAAAGGCTTTTGCCAATCCTCTATTCCTTGTTTGATATATTTTTGTAATTTTTCAGGAGTTCCTGGGTCTAAGTAATATACAATAGGTTTTATAGGCTCTACAAGTTCTCCCCTAGCATACGCTTCTGGATCTTTAGGTTCTAATTTCCATCTTCGTATATAGGTTTTCTCATCTGCTTTTAAAGCATCACTACCAAAATCAAATTGACTCACTGTAAAAAAACCAACTCTTGGATCAGAAATTCTAGCTTGCATAGGTTTTTCTGGCAAAAGAATCATAGATTGATTCATTTGAAGGCTAATGGATTCTGAACTCTTTGCGGTTGGCGGTTCGGAAGCTTCATACGTAAAGTCTTGTTTTACCTCTATATTAAGCGGGAAGCTTTTTACACTATTAATAAAACTACGAGAAGCATCTAATCTTTTGACTTTGTATTGTTTACGCAATCGAGATGGTAATCCGCTTATCGCTTTTACATCTGTAGAAAAAAGCTTGGTGACATCTATAACTACAGACGTTGAATCAGAATTAAACGCTTTGATATCAAAAGCATATAGCGTAGGTTCATAATTATTTACACGTACAGAGTTGCTAATTGCTTTTGTACTATCAGCTATATTCTTATACGATTTCACTTTAAGTAAAACCTTATCCTGAAAGCGTTGCCAGTGTACAACCTGTTCATTAGTCTTAGTACCTGCATTAAAAAAGCCGCCACCTAATCCATTAGGAATTTGAGCAATACGACTTACCCAAAGCATATCCTTTTCTAATACAGAGAAAGGGATCTCATAGAGATACGTTTTTTTGATACGATGTACTTGAAAAAGACCACTGTCTGTTACTGCTTCTTTGGTAACAACGTCTTTATACTCTTTAATCGCATCTTTATCTTTTTTCTTTTCAGGTTTTTCGACTACTTCTGGAGTTCCTTTCTTTTTCTTTTTATTTCTTTTTTGAGCATACGTGTTTCCTGTAAAACAAAATGCTAGCAGCAAGGTTAGTACTAAAATTCTTCTCATTGATTACGTAATTGATATGATGGTATTAAGTATCCTACAAAATAAGAATAACCAAATACTTTACAATAACTTACTTCAATATTAACATTTCAGTACTGCTTTTAGACTATTACTGCTTTGAAAACCTAAATCGTATGGTCTCTGGCGTACTTAAATCACCAGTTCCTCCCCATCCTTCATAACTAAAAACGACATCTAGTTCAAATACGGTGTCATCTGTAAGATCAACTTGTCCAAAGCTTTGATCGTCTGGTCCCGTAAGTGAATGAAATGCCGAATCTCGACAAAAAAGATTTATAGATTGATATATCTTAGGGTATACCTTTTCTCCTGCAATGGTAAATTCAAGACCTTCGCCTATGATACCTGTTCTTCTAACATTAGGTGTGGAACCTGATGTGATAGATACAACGCCTTGATTATTAACACTAAAAGAGGATGATAATGCCCCTACAACTATTTCATAGTTATAAATACCTGTAAATAAATCTAAATCTATCGTATCTATCACATTAATGACATATCGATACGGGGATTTAAAAAAGCAAGCATCTGTAAGAATGGATGCACTCCCATTTTCTGTACTAAAAGTACGACCATCTGTAAGATGAATTTCTGTGCGTAATTCAAATTGATCTCCAGCTTGAATCGCCCCAATATCTAACGTAAGTGCGTCTATTGCTTCTTGATAAATCACTTCAATAGTCCCTACGGGCAAACCATTACTCCCTACTTGGAAATCAGAACTAGGGACATCTTTTAAAATAATTTCTGATGCACTATCGTCTCCATTATCAGGAGATCTATCTTTAAATTGAAGATGTAATCGTACAAAATCAAAAATCCCGCCTTCTTCAAGGTCTTGCTCTTCTAATACGACAGTAAACCTACTTTGTACATCCGTACGTTCAAAATTTGGAGAAACTCTATCTATATTACGCAATATAGCACCACGTTCTATTCCTTGAAAGACAGTATCAATGGCTTTGTCATCTTCACTACAAGAAATTGCAAATAATAAGATGAACACGTATATAAATCGATGTAATTTCATGCAATAAGTACTTTTAAATTATTGTTTAGTAAACTTAAATGTATACAGTGTAGCTACACCTATTGCATCTAGATCATTATCTAATGTTCCGTCCCATCCTTCAAATCCTATATCAATATCTAGAAAAAAGACAGTATCATCATTCAAGTCAATCACTCCAAAGTTATTATCCGTAGGTCCCGATAGAATATGAGGTCCAGATTCTATACAAAAGAGATTTACCGATTGATAGATCTTTGGATACACATTCTCTCCTGCTATTGTAAATTCTAGCCCCTCACCTATGATACCTGTTGTTCGGGTATTAGGAAAATTACTTGCAACTATTGAAACAATACCTTGATTTGAAATTTCAGTATTAGAAAGATTCGTATCAGTGACTACTTCATAAGAGTAAACTCCCGTAAATAAATCATCTGGAATAACTTCTATCACATTAATTTCATAACGAAATGGAGATTTAAAAAAACAGGCATCAGTGAGGACAGAAGCACTAGTATCTAGTGTACTAAAAGTACGGTCATCTAAAAGATGAGTCTCCATACGTAAACCAAATTGATCTCCTGGCTCAATAAGTAACGTATTAATAG
>JBLHOX010000340.1:0-4131 GCA_047623725.1 Dokdonia sp.
GTTGTCAAAAACATCAAGTACTATAAACCCTTATGATATGTCATTAGAGTTTGTAGATGATGGATCAACTATAGATTGCATTGTAACATACAATACCTCATTATTTGATGAGATACAGATAGCACTTTTTATAAACAGATTAGAAGTAATATCTGAGCAACTTGTAGACTATTCAGATCACCTTGAGTTAAAATTCTTAAATGACTTAAGTTTTAAAGCTAATGATGAAGTACAGCAAACACTTCAAGAGAAATTAGCATTCTCATTAGAAGAAAATTTCTAAAAGCAAATAGATTTTTTGGGCGTTCGGGCGGGCTATCCGTTATATCTTTTTTATGTTATCGTGAGTACTCACTCAAGGCGATAACATAAAAAAGGATGCCACTTCTATCCCTAACGCAAAGGGAATATCAATGCTGTTTTTAATAAAAAAGAGCATACAAAATCCAGTAATAATTACAATATCAACACATTTTATAATCTAAAAAAAGTTCACCATGATTAAACCACTAATACATTCGATGGCAGTTTGCCCAGATATGAATAAGCAATACGCTAAAATTCAATACGGAAAAGGAGTTTATCTCTATGATGAGCAAGGAAAAAGATACTTAGATGGATCTTCAGGCTCCTCGGCTGTATCTAATTTGGGGCATGGTAGACAAGAAATTGCAGATGTAATAAGTCAACAAGTTTCAAAAATTGCAGTATTACCAACACACGCTTTTAACTCTGATATTGTAGAGAATTACTTACAAAGACTAGTAGACTTTGCACCTGAAGGGTTTACAAAATCTTGGACAGTGATGAGTGGAACAGAAGCTGTAGAAAACGCAGTAAAACTAGCATTACAATATCACCAAATCCGAGGCGAAAATAACAGATATAAAATCATATCTCGCTGGAATACTTACCATGGGAATTCTGTTTTTATGTTAGATATCGGAGGGATGAAAGCTAGAAGGCAATTATACACAAAATGGCTTAATAACTTCCCACACGTATCTCCTGCATATAATTATAGAAGACCTTCACAATTCTCAGAACAAGAATATGTTCAAAGCTTGCTTCAAGAATTTGAAGCAACCATTTTAGAGACAGGCCCAGAAACAGTAGCAGCTTTTATCGCAGAACCTGTAATTGCAGCAGCAATGGGAGCTGTGCCACCTCCTAAAAATTATTTTAGAGGGATGTATGAAATCTGTCAGAAATATGGAATTTTATTTGTCTCTGATGAGATTCTTTCTGGATTTGGAAGAACAGGAGAAAACTTCGGAATTAGTAATTTCGGAGTAACGCCAGACATCATAGCAGCTGGAAAAGGAATTAGTGGAGGGTATTACCCATTATCTGCGGTTATTGCTTCAGAAAAAGTAATGCAACCATTAGAAGATTCAAAAACAGCATTCCTTGGAGGCCACACATTCTCGTGTAATCCAGTAGGAGCAGCAGTAGGAACAGCAGTGTTAGACATCATGGAAAGAGAACAACTTGTCAGAAACTCAAAAGATATGGGAGCATTATTCCTTAAAAAATTAGAAGTACTGCGCCAGTATGATATGGTAGGAGACATTAGAGGAGTAGGATTGCAATGCGGTATAGAACTCGTTCAAGATAAAGTAACCAAAACACCATTCCCGCCAGAATTAGGACTCTCTAAAAAAATAGGAGAAAAATCAATTCAAAAGGGAGTCGTGTTATATCCAGGAAAAGGATCAGTAGACGGAATAGCAGGAGATCATATTCTAATTACACCTCCATTAACGATTAATGAAGAGCAACTAGATGAGATCGTACACGCAATAAAAGAGTGTATAGAAGAAGTAACCATGGAATTAAAAAAAGAGACCGTACTGCGATGAATAAAAATAGAATATTACAAAAAGCAAGAACAGAAGAGTTTTGGAATAAACACCTGGGACAGGTTATAGATACTAATGAAGCATCATTTTTTGGAGGAGCAAATCAAAAAAGCGCAAACACCAATACTATTGAAATAGCATATTTAAACCCAGAAACGGTACAGAAGATTAAGGACCTATGTAATGGATCTGATGTGTTAATTTATAATTTCTATGTAAGCACATTAAGTATTCTGTTATCTCATTATGAAAAGGATTTTTTATTCTTATCACCAGTTAGCCAGTTTAACCATGCTAGAGAAGTAGAAGAAATATTTTTTCTTAAACCAGAAATAAAACTAGATAGTGATTTTAAGAAATTATTTTCTTCATTAAAAGAATCACTTTTAGAAGCTATCCAATATACAATAGCATTTGACGAAGCCCAACTCAATTTTAAAGAGAAAGGAATTCTAGATAAAGCGACACAATTCGGAATTGTTATAGGGCAAATAGAAAATGAGGAATTTGGAGATTTGGTAAAAACAATATTCAGGTTTGAATTGAAAGAAACAAAACCTTATTTAGAAATTAACTTTAAAGGAGAGCTTTATAATACGAAGCTATTAAAGTTATTTAGTGAAAACGTAAAAACAGTTATAGATCAAGTTCTAGAAAAAACATATACACCTATCCTAGAACTAGAATATCGTTCTGTAGAGGAAAAAAACATTGTAGAAGAAATTAATAAACCAACATCATACTTCTCTTTAGATAAGAATATTATTGAATTAATTGATATTCAATGTGAGAATAATAAGAAAGCTATAGCGATTCAAAATCAAGATCAACAGATTACGTATGAGAATTTGTATAAAGAATCTAACCAGTTTTCTAGATATATCGTAACAAATTATCAAGCTCAAAAAGATGCTCTTTTTGGAATGATGTTATCACGATCTATCAATATGGTAAAATCAATTTTAGGCACCTGGAAATCTGGAAGTGCGTATGTGCCAATCGGAACAAGTTTACCAGATGATAACGTACTACAGATCATTGAAAATGCAAATTTAAAGGCAATTATAACAGATGATACCTCAGTACTAGAACAACTTTCTAGACTAGATGTAAAAGTGCCAATTATTGATCTTACAAAAATTCAGAATGATTTAGAAAAACAACTAGATACTCCTCTTAAAAAAGTAATTAATGATAATGATCTTGCGTATGTAATTTATACAAGTGGATCAACAGGTAAACCAAAAGGAGTAATGATTGAACACCTGGGGATGGTCAATCACATAGGGTCAAAAATAAAAGAGTTGTCTATAGACAACAATAGTATTGTTGCTCAAAATGCACCACACACGTTTGATATTTCTGTTTGGCAATTGTTTTCTTCATTAGTAACTGGTGGCAAGTGTATTATTTATAACACAGATGTGATTGTAGATGTAAAAAAGTTTTTTAATCATATTGTAGAAGATCAAATTACCGTACTGGAGTTAGTTCCATCATATTTACTTGAGTTACTATTGCATATAGAAAGTAAAGAGAAATCAGAAGATTTAAAGTTAGAATCTGTCATTCTTAATGCAGAAACTCTTACAAAGTCTATGGTAGATAGATGGCTGTCTTTATATCCAAGTATCCCTATCGTAAATACCTATGGGGCAACAGAAGTCTCTGATGATATGTCACATTACATCATGACCGTAGTACCAGAAAGTTATTCTGTTCCTGTTATGAGATATCCTATTCAAAACTTTGAAGTTCATATAATAGATGAAAATATGAGGGAAGTCCCTGTAGGAGTTCAAGGAGAGATAATATTAGCAAGTCCTTGTGTTGGGAGAGGGTATTTAAATGATAAAGAAAAAACGGAAAAAGCCTTTCTTAAAGGACCTATAAAAGGACTCACATTAAAAAATAGAATTTACAAAACAGGTGATTTAGGAAAGTTTATGCCTAATGGAACTTTAGAGTTTATAGGTAGAAATGATAATCAAGTAAAAATTCTTGGACATAGAATAGAGTTAGATGCTATAGAGAATGTCATATCTGCATTGCCAGAAGTAAAAAATACAAAAGCAATAGCCGATACTGATAAACAAAGAATAACACTTTATTATATCGCAGATCAAGAAATTGAAAAATCAATACTTGAAACTACAATACTAAATAAGTTGCCAAAATATATGTTACCATCTGTCTTTGTACAGATGGATATATTTCCGCTAACAAAGAATGGGAAAATAGACAAGAAATCACTGCCAGATCCTGAACA
>JBLHOX010000341.1:0-4106 GCA_047623725.1 Dokdonia sp.
TGTAGCTTTTCTAGAGTTCTTTGAAATTTATTTTATTCTTAACCGAGGTAAAATTTTCAGTCATGGCAATAGCTACGGCTGAAAATTTGAACATGAAAAAAGAGGAAAAAAAAGACTACAAAACCATCACTATATAGCAGCTCCACAGCATCAATACTTTTTGTTTTTTACTTCATAGAACAGAACGATTTTTTAATTTGGAGCAATCTCGAAAGTATACTTCTGTTACATCTTAAATACCTTCTTACTGAAAATGGACTTTAAACCGTATTCCTTGCCAGACTGCACTTGTACCGCATGTGGTCTGGGAGCAATCAACCAAGCAAATGCTATGGGTATAATGGTCGTCCAGAAAGTGGGATCTTTAACAAACTGCATGATGATGTACTTTGCTATTAAGAAAGCTCCTAAAAAAATAATCACATGAATACCTAACATTTTAAATCTAGGATGCATTAGGCTTCTTCTTTTAAAGCAACAGGCGCGTGACTCTCAGAGATACCTATAAAGTAATCTTCTAATTCCTTAAAAGTAGCACTACTCTTCTCAATATCTTTTACCACTTTGCCTTTTTCTAAAAGCACCACTCTTTGTGCCACCTCAGTCACGTGAATTAAGTCGTGACTAGAAACTAAAACAGTCACTTCAGGATCTTTTGCGAGTTCTTTGATGATTTTCTTAAGTCTGATTTGAGTAGATGGATCCAAGTTTGCAAAGGGCTCATCTAGGATCACTACTCGTGGATTACCTATTAAAGCAGCGATAATCCCTACTTTCTTCTGATTTCCTTTAGAGAGGTCTCGCAAGTACTTTTTCTGTCCAACAGCTTCACCATTGAAAAAATCACTATAACTCGCGATAAGAGCATCAATATCTCCCTTATTCTGTCCTCTTAATTCCCCGATAAAATAAAAATATTCTTCTGGTGTGAGGTACCCTATTAAAAAGCTTTCGTCTATAAAAGCACTGGTAAAAGGTTTCCAGTCTTCGCTTTGGTCTATTCTTACATCGTTTGAAATGATGTGACCACTAGACGGCTCTATCAGATCTAATAAAAGAGAAAAAAGGGTGGTTTTTCCGGCTCCATTATTTCCTACCAGACCTATGGCCTGTCCCTTTTGAATTTCGAGATGTTCTATATCCAAAACTTTAATTCCGTTGTACTGTTTTGATAAGTTGTTTATTGAAATCATAATAGTTGTATTCTTAGTGTTTTTGTTTGTCTCGCTTTAGGATACCAATCATATCGATATAAAGGCTAGCGAAATAAAAATAAATCTGATCTACTCTTAATTTTTCTCAGAATAAGCGGCTATGGTATCGTACTTCTCATTCTTATAAATATCCTCGATAATGTCAAAAATTTTGTTCCTGAAAAGTAATCCTAAAACTCCTGTTGCTGCAATAGCAAAGTACCCAGCACTTTCATTAATTGTAAGTGCAAATGCATAATAAATAACTACTGGTAAAACCAGTTTAGGAAGGAGCAACAATAGTGTTTTTGCATTAAAAGCTTTGGAATCACCAAAAGCCTTTTTAGTCGTCATTAAATCAATAGGTGTTTTTACAAAAGCACCACCCCATAAAACTACGGAGCTGTTAAAACCAATATTATAAACGGCACCAGCTAGCATTCCTAACCACCAATCGAGTCCGAAATACAAGTAAAAAGTACATAACACTGTGCTTGCCGCAGTAGCCGCCACCATAAGCCACCATTTACTCAATAGAAACTCGCGGTAAGGTATGTTTTGCGACATCATTAATTTGTAGTAACTACTGTCCCAACTCGGCACAAGTCCTCCAAAACTGAATAAGAATCCACCTGTACAAAATAGACCTGCAAAAACTTTGATACCGTTCCAACTGGAGTACAAATCGTTCATAAAAAACAAACCGTACAGCACAAAAAAGAACCCCATAAAAAAGGTCATTTTTGCTCGTTTATTACGCTTGATCAACTTAATATCATTCTTTAAATAGGTAGACAATTTACCAAATCGGTCTAGGAAACTTAAATCCTCTGTGGTGGCTTCTTTTGAAATTGCTTTTAATCCTTCATCCAGATAAAGCTGTTTTATAAAATAATGGTAGGCATAATAGGCGGTGCATGTCAATACAAATAGCGGTGCTATAAATGTTCCTACATTTTTATAAAAAAACATAAACACAGGACCTGTAAATAGGGTAATATCAAAAACGCCGTAATACTGTGACAAGCCTAAACCTGCAATTAACGCAATAACAGGATAAAATACTTTATCCATATTATTCATAAATACATTTAGAAAATTAATCGCTAGAGTAATGAACAACATAGCAAGGTGCCAGCTTATGACCCCAGAAATACTGTAATCTTGAACTATTAAAACCACACTAAACGGAATAAAGAAAAATGCTGGTAAGAAATTGAAAAAGGAAAAAACTGTTTTACCCAAAGCATAGTTGACTATTTTCCCTTTCTTAAAAGGCAAATACAACAAAGGCTTGATGTTTGCCACAGGCATTTTTTGTAACATGTATCGGTACCCTATTTCTACAGCAAACCAATAAATCAAGAATCTATTTATTAATTCAAAAGGATCAGACGCCATAATAGTTCCTTTTTCAATAGCATCTTCTATAATAAAATAACTAGCACCTCCAAAAACTGCAAATTCCACTATAAATAAAAAAGCAAAGAAACCTATTAATATTTTTATAGCAAGATTCTGTTTGAATGCAGCGCTTCTGACGAAGCTTTTCCATTCTAGATGGATAAATTGTTTGATCATTAGTGGTGTGATTTAAATTATTAGTTACAAAAATTATAAAAACGTTACAGCTTGATATTCCTTTACTATTTTTGCAGCTTTAAAAATAGAACATGATCTTTCATCATCTTAGTATAAAACAAGTTACTAAAGTTACTTCTAAAGCGGTAGAAATACTTTTTGACATTCCTCAAAACCTAAAAGAAGACTTTACACCTGCCGCTGGCCAGTACTTAACCCTACAAGCAATTATAGAGGGAAAAGAAGTGCGTCGTGCTTATTCACTTTCGAGCGCACCGCACGAAAAGCATTTAAAAGTAGTCATTAAAGCTGTAGAAAAAGGTGTTTTTTCTAACTATGCGATGACTTTGCGCGCAGGCGACTTATTAGAAGTAGCTGCTCCAGAGGGTCTTTTTGTGCATAAAGCAAGTGGTACTGCTCAAAACTATCTAATGATTGCTGCTGGTAGCGGTATTACGCCTATTACCGCCATCATAAACGATGTTCTTACACAAGAACCAGATAGTAAAATAGCTCTGATTTATGGAAACCAATCGGTAGCGCAAACCATTTATTACGAGCCATTCAACGACTTAAAAGATCAGTATGGGGACCGTTTCTTCCTTAAATATTGTTTCTCTCGTGAGGAACGTGATGAAGCATTATTCGGTCGTGTGAGTAAATCTAACCTCAACTTTTTCTTGAAACAAGTTGTTGGTGATCTCGTTTTCTCAAAAGCCTACTTATGTGGACCTGAAGAAATGATTGCCATGGCAACAGAAAATCTAATAGAAAAGGAAGTGCTTGCCCAAGAAAATATCAAATTTGAGCTTTTTTCTACCAAAGAAAATGAGATTGAAATAACGGAAGACAGTCACTTGACCGAATTAGTCGTGATTCTCGATGACGAAACACACACACTTACCGTAAAACGCAGCGATAATTTGCTGGAAGTGATGATTAAAAACGAGATTGATGCGCCCTACAGTTGTCAAGGTGGTATTTGTAGCTCCTGCATTTGCCAGATAGAAGAAGGAACCGCACAAATGGCAAAAAACGCCATCCTTACCGACAAAGAAGTCGCCAGCGGACTTTCTCTAGCGTGTCAAGCCTATGCGACAAGTGCTAAAGTGGTAATTAACTTTGACGAGGTTTAATCTGATAATTGCCTTCGGTCACCGCGTCTCGTATTTTTAGATGAGTACCAACCTCTTGGCACTGAATTAAGGTATGCTTCCATCATAACTTAAACATTGAAATATTTTCTTGATCCTAAAGCGTCAGAAAATACCGACTTTGTTATTTTCTCATTGTCCTTCCAGAAAATTTAACTGGATAGGATTATAAATAGAA
>JBLHOX010000342.1:0-4101 GCA_047623725.1 Dokdonia sp.
ATAGATTATAATGATGCAGAAATTGTAGCGACATTCAGATCTGAAGTTGAAGTTATACAAGGTACAACGGTTGAATTATATTTAGATTTAAATAAAGCATATTTTTTTGAAAAAGAAACTGGGGAAAGGATTTAGCGAACTTCCTCAGGAAGAGTTATCTAGGTATTAGAGACAAGACCGCGGTTCCAAGAAAAAAGAAGAAAGAGAAAAGACTCTCAATTAGATGCTGGGTTCTGGGTGCTGGGTGCTGGATTGTCGTCATTATCTAATGACCATTGTTTATTGCTTATTAATTTTAACTTTCTTCTTTCAGCAGCCCGTGCTGAGCTTGCCTGTGCTGAGTTTGTCGAAGTGCCTGCACTGAGCATGTCGAAGTGCCTGCACTGAGCATGTCGAAGTGTCGAAGTACTTGTACTGAGCTTGTCGAAGTAAGCGGTCTTTCGTCTTAGTCGGACACGACTAGTTAAATAGTCATATTAAGAATTGAAAGAGGAATTATTCTTTTAATTTTGATATCTTTGAGTATCTCCTCTGTTAGATTTTAATATTCATTACTAATAAATAGCTATTTATTAGTTTATTGATATGTTATGAACACTAACAAACTTAAAGTTGTTTTGACTGAATTTGAACATCGAGCTACACTTTGTTATGGCATAGGTTTCGTTTTTAATACTACTATAAAAGAAATAATTAAAAGTGTTAATCATGTGCGATGGAGTAATAGTAAGAGAACATATTACGTTTCGAAAAACAACATATCGCTACATCAACTATATACCATATTAAACGAAAAAGATATTTATGTTGATTACTCTAACATTAAAAGAGGAGCTAATAGTTCCAAAAAAACAAAGAAAACTCCAAGGAAATTAAGTGATGAGAAGAAGGGTGTCATTAGAGCTTTTGTTCGCTACTTACGTGGGTTGAGGCTTAGTGAAAGTACGGTAAAAACTTATTTTACATTTGTGGCAGATTTTGTGGAATTTATTGAAGGAAAACCCTTGAACGAATTGAGTAATACGGAAGTTCGACTTTTTGTTGAACATCAAGTAGCACATAAAAAATATGCCATTAGTACGCATAGACAATTGATAAGTGCCATTAAGCATTTTGGTGTGTTTTTACCTGATAGTAATTTGGTTGCAGAGGAATTACCAAGACCTTCAAGTTCTCGTTATTTACCTACTGTTTTAAGTAAGGAGGAGGTGATTGATTTGTTACGTGCTACCAAAAACTTAAAGCATAGAACTATTCTTGCATTATTATATTCAGCTGGGTTGCGTATTGGTGAGGTTATTAACATGGAACTTAGCGCAATAGATGTTGACCGCCGACAGTTGTTTATAAAAAATGCTAAAGGGAGAAAAGATAGGGTTGTTGTTTTGGCTGAAAGTTTTATACCTTTATACAAGAATTATTATATGACTTATACTCCTCGACACTATTTTATAGAGAGCCCGACATTTGGCAAGTACAGCGCTGGTAGTATTCGTAATTTTTTAAAGCGTTCTTCCAAGAGTGCTGGAATTAAAAAGCATGTTACGCCTCATACATTAAGGCATAGTTATGCTACCCATTTAATTGAGAATGGTGTAGGGTTGCGATATGTACAGGATTTATTAGGACATGCAAAGCCTGAGACGACGATGATTTATACTCATGTAGCAAGGAAGGATTTATTACAGATACAGAGTCCTTTAGACACTGCATTTATAGCATTAACTGATTCTGATAAAAAGGCACGAAACCAATCGTTATCGGGTAACTCTAGCCGATAAACGTGCATAAATATAATGATATAACAAGTTGCCAGTAATGTAAGAAAACCGAGAATGCGAAGAAAATTATACGGAACAAATAAACTCGTAGATGATTTTACAAAGTCGCTTATCGAAGTGGATAAACTTGATGGCGGATGGACGAAAATTTATGTGGACAAGAAAACGGGAGAGAAATGGATGGAATATGTCATCGACCCTGAACGTGGATATTTTTGGAACTTAATGCTGATTGAACCAAAACCTGATACGGAGGAATTAATAAAAATTGCGCTGAAATCGGAATTTAACGATGAAGTTCACGCAAGTTGTGTCAGACTAATGTTGGACGAAAAAGAATTTAAAACACCTTACAGACAAAAATTGACCGAAAAGCTGGAGGAATTTGACTTGCGGAAAATAAATAGAGCCGAAAAAAAGCGGATTAAGACTATTATTCAATCGGCTGAATTAAACTCTGAATGGAATAGACGAGAAATCGTTGGAAAACACATAAACGAAATTAATAAAGATGCGGAATTCTTTAGCGACATTGCGAATAGAACAAAAGAAATATTGAAAACAATTGCGTAGAAAACACTATGTCTTGTCCTGAAATATGGCTACAGGTTAAAATTGAATTAAGCTGATAATTTATATACCATATTTGGTGTTTTATAGTCTAAAGATAAATGTAATCTTACTTCATTGTATAAATTAATTGCATTTTTTGCAGCTCTCTTTGCGTGACTCACGTTATCAAAGGTTTGGTCGAGATAAAATTCATCTTTTAAAATACCATTTACTCTTTCGGCCATTGCATTTTCATAACAATGATTTTCTTCGGTCATACTAATATCTATCTTTTTTCTTTTGAGTATTTGCGTGTATATATTACTGCAATACTGGATTCCCCTATCCGAATGATGAATAAGTTGTTTAATGTTTTTAGCTTGATAGATTGCCTTATTAAGTGCTCTTACACACCCTTTAAGTTCTAAGCTATCACTAAGGTCATAACCTACTATTTTTCTGGAATACATATCCGTTATTAAAGCGAGATAACAAAATCCTTTTACGGTTCTAATGTAAGTGATATCAGATGCCCAAACCTGATTAGGTCTTGTTATTTCTATATCTTTTATGATGTTATTGTACTTATAGAAACGATGATACGAATTTGTGGTTCTAGCACCAGATTTCTTTCTAAGTGTTAACATTTTATACTTTCTGAGTACCTTAAAAAGAGTATCTCTACCAACGTTAAGATTGGCTTTAATAAATTCTTGATTTAATGATTTCATAAGTTTACGAACACCCTCTCTAGGAAGGGATTTGCGTCTTTTTCTAACAATATTTATAATCTGTTGTTCGAGAATTAAACGTTTATCAGCTCTTTTTTTATACTTGTAATAAGCATTACGTTTAAGTCCGAAACCATTAGATATAGTAGTTAAAGAGGCAAATCCCTTAGTTTTTTCTTTAGCTTTAATTAAGGCTTTATACTTAATTTTTTTTTTAGTTCAGCAATAGATTTGTAACCCAAATCTTCTGCTGCTACTTCTAAATAGGATTCTTCTACCATAGCATCGAGATCCTTTTTAAGTAGTAGTTTTTTAAGCTGTTCAATCTCTTTTTGAAGTGCTTTAATTCTAGATATTTCGTCTTTAGTTTCCACTTTTACTCTGGTATTCATTAAGTCTTTACGATTGTACTTTTTAATCCACACATTCACAGTTGTAGGTGCGATAGAGTAGAGTTTACAAAGTTCGCTCTTTGTGTGTTTTCCGATTGTAAGTTCGGCTAAAATTTTTAATTTAAAAGGTTCGCTGTAACGTCTAATTACTTTGTCATTTCTATACATAATGTTTGAAATTATGTAGCCTTATTTCAGGACGGGTCATAATATTTGCTAACGGTAACGTGTATGGCTAGTTGCGGTGTAAATTAGCTTTTCTTTCGGTTTAGTAAAAGCAAGTACAGCGGTTTTATCTTTATAAACTATCTGGTTGATAAACCTGATAACAAAGTCTATAAATCTAAACTGCTGTACTTGCGGTACATTTGCAAATATACATTGCCTTTTGCCTAAACTATAAGCCGCAATTGGCTATACACAATGTTGTGGTTAGTTTTTATTCTATTTTTGTCAACGTAATGTTTGTTGGCAGTTGAAACTCTAAATTGTTGGGTGGTGGGTCATTCGGTGTTCTAATACCACTTGTACCAATTGGGTCTGCTAAATTTATTGTTGCCGTTCCATCATCGTTTATAATAAATGTTCCTTGTTTGTATTTCTCGCTTATAATGTCTGATATTTGAATAAAAAATGTATTCTCTG